>JAPTUI010000069.1 GCA_028067895.1 Pseudomonadota bacterium
GGTACAGGCGGGAGGGGGTGATGAAGCGCATCCCGAGCGGCCCCTCCAGGGAGAACATTCCGCCACGCCCGGGCACGACATCGATGATCAGATGCGTGTGCTGCCAGTACTCGAACTGCGCCGCACCCATGTAGAACGGCTGTCCGCCGATGTCGCCCAGATAGACGTCCTGCGCACCGATCATGAGGTCGCCGCGCGAGAGGCACATCGGCGCGCTGCCGTCGCAGCAGCCGCCGGACTGGTGGAACATGAGCGGACCGTGCCGCTCCACGAGCTGCCCGATCAACTCGAGTGCAGCTGCGGTGGCGCTGACACGGCCCGCGTTCATGGTGCGCCTTCAGAAGAACCCGAGCGCCTTCGGGGAGTAGCTCACCAGCAGGTTCTTCGTCTGCTGATAGTGATCGAGCATCATTTTGTGCGTCTCGCGACCGATGCCTGAGTGCTTGTAGCCGCCGAAGGCCGCATGCGCCGGATAGGCGTGGTAGCAGTTGGTCCAGACCCGACCGGCCTGGATGGCACGCCCCATGCGATAGCAGATGTTGGCCTCACGTGACCAGACTCCGGCCCCGAGTCCGTACAGCGTATCGTTGGCGATCTGGATCGCCTCGTCCATGTTCCTGAATGTCGTGACCGACACGACCGGGCCGAAGATCTCCTCCTGGAAGATCCGCATGCGGTTGTGGCCCTTGAACACCGTCGGCTTGATGTAGTAACCGTCCTTCAGATCCCCGCTGAGCACGTTGCGCTCGCCGCCGGCGAGGCACTCGGCACCTTCCTTCTTGCCCAGATCGAGGTAGGTGAGGATTTTCTCGAGTTGCTCCTGCGAGGCCTGAGCGCCGATCATGGTGGCCGGATCGAGCGGGTCGCCCTGTTTGATCTGTCCGACGCGCTTCAGGGCCCGTTCCATGAAGCGCCCATAGAGCGACTCCTGGATCAATGCACGCGATGGGCAGGTGCACACCTCGCCCTGGTTGAGTGCGAACATCACGAATCCCTCGATCGCCTTGTCAAAAAAGTCATCGTCCTGCCGGCCAATGTCCTCGAAGAACACGTTCGGTGACTTGCCGCCGAGCTCGAGCGTCACCGGAATGAGGTTCTGTGCGGCGTATTGCATGATCAGCCGCCCCGTGGTGGTCTCGCCGGTGAAGGCGACCTTGGCGATGCGTGGACTGGAGGCAAGCGGCTTGCCGGCTTCCACGCCGAAGCCGTTGACCACGTTGAGGACCCCGGGCGGCAGCAGGTCGCCGAGCACCTCGAGCAGCAGCAGAATCGACAGCGGCGTCTGTTCAGCCGGCTTCAGCACGACGCAGTTGCCGGCGGCGAGTGCCGGGGCCAGCTTCCAGATGGCCATCAGCAGCGGGAAATTCCAGGGGATGATCTGCCCTACGACCCCGAGCGGTTCGTGGTAGTGGTAGGCGACCGTGTCCTCGTCGATCTGGCTGATGGCGCCTTCCTGGGCCCGAATGCAGCCGGCGAAATAGCGCAGATGGTCGATGGCGAGCGGCAGGTCCGCCGCCAGGGTTTCGCGGATCGGTTTGCCGTTGTCCCACGTCTCGATGGTGGCCAGGTACTCGAGTTTCGCTTCCATGCGATCGGCCATGCGGTTCAGCATCAGGGCGCGCTCGGCCGGGGAGGTGCGGCCCCAGGCACTCCTGGCGCCGTGGGCCGCATCGAGCGCGAGCTCGACATCCTCGGCGCTCGAACGCGGGATCTCGCACAGCGCGCCACCGGTCACCGGAGTGAGGTTCGTGAAGTACTGGCCCTTGACCGGAGCGACCCATTTCCCGCCGATGTAATTCTCGTACCGGGACTTCAGCTGGATCTTCACGCGTCCGTGGGTGCTGGGTTGGATGGACATGGACAGTGCCTCGCGGTGGATTCGGTATAACAGCGTTCGGTGCAAGCCTCATGCCACGGCGAAGATGACCGAGAAAACAGGCCTCTGGGACCGGGGCGGCGTTCCCGCTGTTGCGTTTCGGAGCAATTGACTGTTCCGCAACGGAACACTTCTGGTGCGTCGTGCGGCCTGCGCGTTCGACGCAAGCGCACCGCCACCGCCGCAGCCGTGCCAGAGATCGGTCCCGTCCGAAGCGTTCCTGTGGGATCCGTGCAGGCGATGGATACAGGGTCCGGTCATTCCTCTTCCGCCCGATCCTCGGTCCGGCGTCGCGTGCAGGCAGAGGTGTCCGGCATCCTGCCAGGTCTCGCAGCGAATCACTCCAGTTGCGGATCAAGTGTTGCATTTCTCCACAGCGAAACACCCGGAGTGTTGCAAAAAGAAACTCAACTTCCTACGCACAATCGAGCCGACCGCGCTGTTTGTCTGCAGTTCAGCGGCTCTTGACGCATGGCATGCGTCTTGCACTCCGGTCCGGCAGGCGGATCGGCACTTGCGAGGCGATTGCGCTCGAGGTCGTTCAATCTCAGGGGGAATCATCCATATGACGATCATTCATGTCTTACCACGCAGCGCCCGGGTCATGCTCGCCGCGAGCCTGCTGGTCGCGTCAGGGGCATGCGGCATGGCGCTCGCCGCGGGCTATCCGCAGGTGACTGGCGCGCGCCTCGCAGCCGCTGCAACCGACAAGGGCTGGCTGATGTTCCGGCGGGACTACGCTGGCAACAGCTTCGCGCCGTTCACCCAGATCAACGGCCACAACGTGCAGAACCTGCGCGAGGTCTGGAGCTACCGCAGCACATTGAAGCAGGGGTACGAGGCGACGCCGATCGTCAACGGGCGGTACCTGTTCATCACCACGCCGAAGGATCATCTGATTGCGCTCGATGCAGTCACCGGCAAGGTGCTGTGGAGATACGTCCAGCCCATGCAGGGCGTAGGCTTCAAAACGGTCTGTTGTGACGTGGTCAACCGCGGCGTCGCGCTGTACGGCGATGACGTCTACATGGCTACACTCGACAATCACGTCGTCGCCCTGAATGCCACGACCGGCAAAGTGGTCTGGGAGCGGCAGCTGAAGCCGGCGGACGTCGGGTACGCGATGACGCTTGCGCCGATGGTGCTCAAGGGCATGGTGATCGTCGGGGAGTCTGGCGGCGAGTACGGCGCCCGGGACTTCATCCAGGCACTGAACGCCAAGACCGGTGCGCTGCTGTGGCGCCGTTGGTCGATACCCGCGCCGGGGCATCGTGGCGGCAATACCTGGCCGAAGGGCATGTATGCACACGGTGGTGGGTCGGCGTGGATCACCGGCACGTACGATCCGGCGACGGACACGCTGTTCTGGGGGGTGGGAAATCCCGCGCCCTGGCTCGCAAAATTGCGTCCCGGATTGAATCTGTTCACCGACTCGGTGCTCGCACTGCATCCGCGCACCGGGAAGATCAAGTGGTATTACCAATACACCCCGCACGACTCCTGGGACTATGACGGGGTGAACACGCCTGTGATCACGACGCTGCGTTATCACGGCAGGCAGTATCGCGCGATTGTCCATGCCGATCGCAATGGCTGGTTCTACGCCATCAACCGCGTGAACGGCAAACTGATCTATGCCCGACCGTTTACCCGTGCCACATCGGTCGCCGGCTTCAAAAACGGTCTGCCCTACACAAACAACGCTCTGCGCCCGGCCATGAACACGCAGGTGTTCACCTGTCCGAGCTTCCTCGGCGGTAAGAATTGGTGGCCGATCTCGGTTGATCCGCTGACCCACATGGCCTATGTGCCGACGATTCACACCTGCATGACCATGAAGGGCGCGCCGACGTTCTACCATCCCGGGTTGCCCTACCTCGGGGAGAGCTTCGAGGTGGTGCATGATCCAGCCGATTCTCACTGGGGAGCGCTGCAGGCAATCGATCTGGATACGGGGCACGCGGTCTGGAATCACGAGAGCGATCTGCCGTGGGATGCCGGGGCGATGAGCACCGCGGGCGGCCTGGTGTTCAGCGGCTCGGCGCGTGGCCACCTGTATGCGTTCGATGCGCACACCGGTCAGGTGCTGTGGCGAAGTCCGCAGCTGTCCTCGGGCATCATTGCCCCCCCATCGACCTACATGGTCGATGGCAAGCAGTATGTCGCAATCCTCGCCGGTTGGGGCGGCGGCACACCAATCTGGGGCGGCAAGATGGTTCCGGCCGTGAAGAATATTCCGCGTGGCGGGCATCTGTATGTCTTTGCCCTGCGGTAGCGGCGGCACTCGGATGAGCAGGCTCTGCCGAGTGTTGCTGGTGGCAACCCTGGGCCTCGCCGCGCTGGGTGTCCAGCGCGGCGAGGCGGCAGTGCCGGCGCTGTACACCGCCGCACAGGCCCGCTCGGGTCAGCGGGTCTACGAGGACAAATGTGCTTCGTGCCACGGCAAGCAGGAGCAGGGGCTGGTCGGACCGGCGCTGAAGGGGCCGATCTTTGCATCGCCGAAGGCGAACTACACGGTACGGGATATTTTCCTCTTCCTGTCCGTGAACATGCCGGCCTATGCGCCCGGTTCACTTCGACCGGCACAATACGTGGACGTCATGTCCTTCCTGCTGCAGCAGAACGGCTTTCCGGCTGGTACGGTCCGGCTGACCGCCACGATGGCCAGCACCAGCGCAGTGCCGCTGCTCTATCACGCGGGTGTGCCAGTGCGCGCGGAGCATGCCCGCGCAGGGGGCGGCTGCGGGCGACCGGGAACGGGATCTGCTGCTGGTGTGCACTCCGCACCACTGCACTGCACGGCGCGGGCGCGTGCGCTGCGCAGCGGGCCGCTGGCGCGTTCGGCCCGCGATATCTGCCGCTGCCCCGACGGCTCGGGTGTGAGCGGGGCGCCGGCGTGGTTTCGGTATACCCGTACTGTACAGCGCGGCGCGGATCGCGCTAGGGTGGCCGACACGGGAGATTCTGCAGCTCGTGCATCATCCATGCTGCGGAAGGGGGGGTCGGATGAGAGAGGAATCTGCTGCCCTGCAGTCAGCGCTGCCTGCGGCCGACGAATTGACCGTCGCGGAGCGCTCCAAGGTCGTGTCGCTGTGGCATGAACGGGCCCATCGGCTGGGTTTGAGCGAGCGTTGGCGTCCGGACTTCAGCGCACTCAGCCGGCGCGCCCTGAGTGATCTGGCTGAGCAGCACCGGGCATTGTACCTGCATGCCCTGCCGGTGATGGAGTTGTTGCACCAGCAGATCCTGAACACCCACAGCATGGTGTTGCTCACCGACAAGCGCGGCCTGATCATGCACGCCCTTGGCGACGGAGACTTCCTTGAGAAGGCCGAACAAGTCGCGCTGAAGCCCGGCGTGCTCTGGTCGGAAGACAGCAAGGGGACCAACGCGATCGGTACCGCTCTCACCGAGCAGCGCGCCACGCTGGTGCATGGCAGTGAGCATTTTCTCACCGTCAACCGCTTTCTGACCTGCTCGTGCAGCCCGATCCGCGGGCCGTGCGGGGAACTGATCGGCGCGCTCGATGTTTCCGGACCCCAGGAGGGTTATCACCCGCATACGATGGGGTTGGTGCGCATCTCGACGCAGATGATCGAGAATCAGCTGTTCATCGATGAATTCGCGCAGGCGCTGCGCATCCATTTCCATCCGCGGACGGAGCTGCTCGGCACGTTGCTCGAGGGTATCGCGGCATTCGATGAAGCCGGTCGCATGCTCGCGGCGAATGCCAATGCTCGTGCCCTGCTCGGACTGGCCGCCGAGGGACTCACGGGCAGTTCGCTCGAATCGCTGTTCGACACCGATTTACCATCCTTGCTCGCACGGCGCGGCGCGGCCGGGACACTGGTGCGCCTGACGTTGCGTACCGGGCGGGCGGTGCTGGCGCGCATCGAGCCGAATGCGCTCGCCAGCTGCGCCGCTCGCCAGCCGCTGCGGCGTACCACGCAGGCCGCACCGGAGCGCGCTGCAACGCTGGTGGATCTGGATACCGGTGATCCGGCGATCGCGGCCGTGATCAGTAAGGTCCGCAAGGTGCAGGGCCATGCGGTCCCCATCCTGATCCTGGGCGAGACCGGTACGGGCAAGGAACTGCTCGCGCATGCGATCCACAACGAGTCCGAGCGGCGCGGCGGTCCGTTCATTCCCGTCGACTGTGCCTCCTTGCCGGAGTCGCTGATCGAAGCGGAACTTTTCGGGTACGAGGAGGGTGCATTCACTGGAGCGCGGCGCCGGGGCAATCCGGGCAAGATCCTCCTCGCTGACGGCGGCACGCTGTTCCTCGACGAGATTGGCGATATGCCCCTTGCGTTGCAGACGCGCCTGCTGCGGGTGCTGCAGGAACGGGCGGTCTTGCCGCTCGGCGCTCAGCGCGAGCGACCCGTCGACATCGTGGTGATCTGCGCAACCCATCGGGACCTGAAGGACATGATGCGCCGCGGCCTGTTTCGCGAGGATTTGTACTACCGGTTGAATGGACTCGCGGTACGACTGCCGGCGCTGCGTGAACGGACGGACCTCGAGACGCTCGTGGCGCGGATCGTGCGTGCGCAGAGCGCATCGTTGCCGCAGTTCTCCCCGGAGGTACTCGCGGCGTTCCGCCGCTATCACTGGCCGGGCAACATCCGCCAGTTGTCCAACGTGCTGCGCACTGCGGGCCTCATGGCCGGCGAAACCGGACTGGTGGGTCTGCAGCAGCTGCCGGAGGACTTCCTCGATGAGCTGCCGGGCGAAGACGGGAGTGTGCCGCGTGGCAATGGTGCGGATTTGAAGTCGTTGCGCTCGAGTGCCGTGACCGCTGCGCTCGAGCGCAGCGGGGGTAACGTTTCTGCCGCCGCGCGCTCCCTTGGGGTCTCACGCAACACGATCTACCGCACGATGCGGCCACGGCGTTCAGCGTAAGGTAAGGCTCAAACCCGCCAGGACGTTGATACCCGGTGCAGGTTCGAAATACGCACCGCTCGACTGATTGACGATGACGGCAGCCACGTAGCGGCGGTTCAGCAGATTGTTCACCCTCAGGAACACCTCGAGGCGTTGGGCGCCGAGTGCCGTGCGATACCCGCCGCTGAGGTTGAAGACCGAATAGCCGCTGGCGCGGGCCGTATTGGCTTCATTCGCCGGAATCGACCCCAGGTATTGTCCGCTGAGACTGGCGTGCCAGCCGCGCCGCCCGCCCCAGGTCAGCTTTGCATACGCGCTGTTGCGCGGCACCCCCGGCAATCGGTTGCCTGCGGGAATCAGCTGCGACGGCGTGGCGCATGGCACGGTGGTGCAGGTGCGAAAGCCATCCACGTACACCGCCTCGACGTACGTGTAGGCCACTTGCAGGTGCCACAGCGGCAGGAAGTGATACGCCAGCGAGGCCTGCGCGCCGCTGCGGCGCGTCCGCCCGGCGTTCTGATACGTGGTGCGGCCGCCACGGTCGGTGACGACGACGATTTCGTCATTGGTATGGGTCAGGAACGCCGCGACGGACGCATTCAGCGAGTGCTCGACCCGAAATTTCGCACCGATCTCCCCGTTGTTGCTGCGCGCCGGACGCAGTGCGAGGTTCAGTCCTGGCGCACCGTCCGGCCGGTAGGCGAGTTCGGAGGCGAGCGGCGTGCGAAAGCCCTGGCCGAACGCCGCGTACAGGTGCAGCCAGTCAAGCGGCGCATACAGCACTCCGGCGACCGGGGAGGTTGCCGTGTAGGTCACCCCGCCGGAGTCGTTGCCATTGCCCGGGGTGATGAAGTGATCTTCGGTGATGAACTTCACCTCGCTGTGGCGAATGCCGACCATGAGGCTCCAGTGTCGCGCGAACGAGAAGCTCGCTTGCGTATACTCGTCGATGTTGCGCGCGATATCGTTTTCGTTGCGGCGCAGTGCGCCTTGCACGCCGAGGTTTGGGCCGATGAAGTTGTTGTACCCGCGGCGCTGCTCATTCTGCGTGTCATAGCTCACGCCCGCGACCCAGGCGAGCGCGTGACCGGCGAGACGCCTCATGAGGCTCCAGCGGGCATCGCCGCCGCCGAAATCCCGGTGCAGGTCAACCACGCCGCCGGAGCTCGCGGGCGCGAACTGGGCGCCGACCGGGATGGCGAGAAACTGCAGCACGCTGCGGTGCCCGTAGTAGCCCATCAGACGCAACTGCTGGTGTGCGCCGAGTGCCTGCTTGAAGATCAGCCCGCCTTCCTGCTGATCGAGCGTTTTTCGAGTATGGAACGCGAGGGCTGCGGCGGCGGTCTGGTCCGGGTTGGCGGCGAACTGCGCGGTGGTGAGTCCCTGCGCGTCGAGCGAGTCGGGGCGTGACAGAACGTTCGCGACGAAGGTCAGCGAGCTGCGCGCGTTCAGCGCGTAGTTCACCTTGCCGTTGAAGGACTCGCTGCGTGCCTTTTGCTGCGGCCTGAAGCCCTGCCAGGAGAAGTGGGTGAAGTCGAAGTTGTAGCGCAGCTTGCCGAGCGCATCGCTGGCATCGATGCCGGCG
>JAPTUI010000647.1 GCA_028067895.1 Pseudomonadota bacterium
CACGGGCCCGCTCGATCAGTCCCTCGCGCGCCATCACTTCGAGGGTGGCGAGCCCGGCGGCACAGGCCACCGGATGGCCCGAGTACGTGTAGCCGTGAAACAGCTCGATCATCTGCTCCGGTCCGTGCATCAGCGCATCGTGGATGCTCTGCTCGGCGATCACACCACCTAAGGGCACCGCCCCGTTGGTGACCGCCTTGGCGAACACGATCATGTCGGGTGTCACGCCGAGCCGCTGCGCGGCAAAGTTCGCACCCAGACGCCCGAAACCCGTGATCACCTCATCGAAGATCAAGAGGATGCCGTGGCGCGTACAGATCTCGCGCAGGCGTTCGAGGTACCCCACGGGCGGCACGATCACGCCGGTGGAGCCCTGCATCGGCTCGACGATCACCGCCGCGATGGTCGAGGCATCGTGCAGCCCGATGAGCCGCTCGAGCGCATCGGCCAGGTGCTTGCCCCAGCCCGGTTGGCCGCGGCTGAAACGCATGTGCTCAGGATCGTACGTGTGCGGCAGGTGATCGACGAACGGCGCGGCCAGCGCTCCGAAGGTGCGGCGATTGACCGCAATACCGCCGGCCGAGATCCCGCCGATGCCGACGCCGTGATAGGCGCGCTCCCGCCCGATGATGCGCACGCGACGCGCATCGCCGCGGGCCTGGTGATAGGCGATGGCGATCTTCAACGCGCTGTCGACGGCTTCGGAGCCAGAATTGGCGAAAAAGACCCGGTTCAGGCCCTCGGGTGCCCAGCGCGCGATGCGCGCGGCGAGTTCGAACGCCTTGGGGTGCCCGACCTGGAAGGTCGGCGCGAAATCCAGTTCGCACAGCTGCTCGTGCACCGCCGTGGCGATCTCCGCTCGGCCGTGACCGAGCGGCGTGCACCACAGTCCCGACAGACAGTCGAACACGGTGCGTCCATCATGCAGCGTGAAATGGACCCCCTTGCCCGCCATCACCAGATGCGGGTGATGCTTGAAATGCCGGTTGGCGGTGAAGGGCATCCAGAAGGCGGACAGATCGGGCGTGGGTGCGGTGTTCATGGTCGCCACTATAACCAATGACCCCGCGGTGCGGACCCCCAGGGGGCGCGGCGCTCCCGCCGAGCTTGCGGCGCAGACCGCAGGCCCGATACAGTGCCGCCTATCGTCATTCCGGGGGGGGGGATTCGGCATGCGCGGACACGTTGCAATGAGCGTCGGGGCACTGTTCTGTCTGGCGTGTGCGCCGGCGCTGGCGGTCAATCTCAGCTGCACCTCGGCGGCGGCGCTCTCGGCGGATCTCGCCGCCCACCGCATCACGGCCACGGCGCTCGTGCGTGACTATGAAGCGCGCATCGCGCGCATCAATCCGAAGATCCACGCGGTCATCGCGCTCAACCCACGGGCCATGGCCGAGGCGCGCGCCTCGGATGCGCGATGGGCCGCCGGCCACCCGCTCGGGCCCCTCGACGGACTGCCGATCCTGGTCAAGGACAACATCGGCATCGCCGGTCTGCCGACCACCGCCGGCTCGCTCGCGCTGGCGCAAAACGTACGCCCCGTGAGTTCCACCGTGATCCAGAACCTGCGCCGCGCCGGAGTGGTCATCCTCGGGCGCGCCAACCTCTCGGAGTGGGCCAACATCCGCTCGGCCCACTCGACCAGCGGCTGGAGCGCGGTCGGCGGGCTCACGCGCAACCCCTACATGCTCGACCGCACGGCCTGCGGGTCGAGTTCCGGCTCGGCCGCCGCAGTTGCCGCCGGGCTCGCCGCGGCGGCCATCGGCACCGAAACCGACGGCTCGATCAGCTGCCCTTCCTCGATGAACGGCGTGGTGGGCCTGAAGCCGACCGTCGGGCTGGTCTCGCGCACGGGCATCGTACCGATCAGCCAGTCCCAGGACACCGCCGGACCGATCGCGCGTACCGTGCGCGACGCAGCGCTGCTGCTGACCGCGATGGCGGGCAGTGATCCGCAGGATCCGGCGACGGTGCACGCCGACGCGCACCGTACCAATTACGCCGCGGACCTCAAGCCCGGGGCCCTGAAGGGCGTGCGGCTCGGCGTGGCCGAGTTCCTGCTGAAGAATTTCACGCCCAAGACGCTGAAAGTCTTCCGGCACGCACTCGCGCTGCTCAAAGCCCAAGGCGCGGTGCTGGTGAAGGTCGATGACGAACACCTGGCGCCGCTCGCGAAGAACGAGAACCTGGTACTCATGACCGAACTGAAGGCGGACATGAAGGCCTACCTCGCCGCCTCCCCGCCGGCGGTGCGCAGCCGCACCCTCGCGGACCTGATCACCTTCGACAAGACCCATGCCCGCCAGGAAATGCGCTGGTTCGGACAGAGCCTGTTCCTCGCCGCCGAGCGCACCAAGGGATTGAAGGATCCGGCCTACCTGCGCGCCCGCGCCACGAACCGGCGGCTCGCCGGACCGCAGGGCATCGAGCGGCTGCTCAAGGAGCATCACGTCGTCGCGTTGATCTCTCCGACGCAGGATCCGGCCTCGGTCATCGATCTGGTCAACGGCGATGCCGGCATCGGTGGCGGGGACAGCACGCTGCCGGCCATTGCCGGGTATCCCTACATTACGGTGCCGATGGGGCAGGTGCAGGGTCTGCCGGTGGGACTGTCGTTCATCGGGATGAAGTGGTCCGAAGCCCGACTGATCCGTCTGGCCTACGCGTTCGAGCACGTGGCGCGTGCCTTCCGCACGCCGACGTACTCGCCGAACGTGCTGCATCGCAATCCGGTGGGGCAGCCCCTCTGCGGGGGCTGAGCATCCGCGTCGAACGGGCCGGCGGCGGCACTGCGATCGCAGTGCCGCCCGCAGGCATGGCCACGGACGGTGTTGGGTCTGCGCCTTGACCGTAGCCAATGACAGGTTCTCGACAGCCCCCCGCGGTCCGGACCAACTTGGCAACAGCGTCGGATTGGGAGTAGGGTGAGGGCTGTCGAGGCCCACCATGACAGACTCCAAGCAGTGGCGCATCGTTCTGGTCGGTGAGGACACATCTGTCCCGGCTCGTCTGCAGGAATTACTCGCTGCACGGTCACACCAGGCGCACGTGCTTCAGCGTCCGTCAGACCTGCCGGAGGCGACGGCCGCGCCACGGCCAGACCTCATCATCTTCTGTGCCGGACCCGACGTCGAGTCAGCCCTGCGGTTCGCGGCAGAATCGCCCGAACGCCAGGAAATTCCGTTCCTCCTGATCACGCAATGCTGGGACGAAAGGCTCATCCTGGCAGGTGCCCGCCACGGCGCCCTCGCGGTGTTCGCCAGCCGTTATGAGAACCTGCCGATGTGCATTCCGGCAATCTGCTCGGCAATCGATCGTCACGCAGCGATGCGCCAACTGCTCCACCGCACTGAACAACTCAAAGCCGCCCTGGAGCAGGCGCGCACGATCAGTGCAGCGACCGGCGTCTTGATGGAGCGGTTGCGGCTTACGCGGCAACAGGCATTCGAAGTCCTCCGCAGCGCCGCCAGAACACGCCGCACGCGGCTCGGCGAGCTTGCGGGCGCGCTGCTGCTGACGCTCGAGTCGGTCAACACGCTGTACACCACGGCGGCCAGCCCGACCGGTCACGGAAAACGCGAAGCGGCGCACGGTACGGGATTGGGAATTTAGTATGATAAATATCAGTCGGCTCACCTAGTCCCCGTGTGCCTCGCGCGCCAGTCCTTCGCCGGCCGCGCTCGACCCGCCCGACCCCTGCGACCGGTTTCTCTCCGGGGCCCACGCTTCGCCCCTCACCCTGACTGAGGACCGTGTGGCAATTGCTGCCCGCGGTAACTGTGCCATCGTGGAAACCCAACGGCTGCGTTCTGTTCAACATCCCAGACGCGTAGGCAGATTGCTCGATTCATTGCTCGACTCGGACCGCTTCATTCCCGAGCGCGCCAGCCGCATCGCCTCGGCGGCCGAGTTGCCGGCGCCGCTGCGCCGATTGAGCCGCCTGATCGACGGCGCGGACTCCGTCTGGCGCTCATGGAGCGATGGCCGGCGCATCTGGTTCTTCGAAGCCGTATTTTCCCTCGAGTTGTCCCGGGAGCGCGGCAAGCCGGTGATCCAGCTGCGCGAGTACGACGAAGTCGGAGATCTGTCTCGCTCGCGTCTGTTCGTGCAGACCGCCGAACACGGCTGGCAGGCGTGCGAGTGACCTCGCCTCGCCGTCGATCCGGGTACGCTCCGGAACTCCTCGCACTGCTCGCAACGCTCGCCAACGATACATGCCCGGTCGCATCGAGGTCGGATGCCGCGCCCGTGCCGCTCTCCTGCGATTGCATGCGCACAAGCCTGCACCATCTGGCACGTTCGGCACGCGCTGCCGGTCTTCTGACGTACGCCTCCGTCGTCCTTCGTGTCGCGGAACGGCTGGAGCCTGTCCTACGCACCGAGGGGCCGTCCGATCTGCAATTCGCTTATCTGCGCCGCTGGGTCCGGCTGTCCCGACGCTATCTCAGCGCGCATGAAGACCTGCAGCACGCTGCCGCATTGGTGGACATGCTCGGCGGTGGAGCGATGCCCACCATCGGTGCGGACGAACGGGTCGAGCTGTTGCGCGGCCTGCTAAGGGAACCCGCACACGCCGCGGCAGGTGCATCGAACAGATCGACTCCGCCCTCCGGCATCCCGGACCCGGATGCACCGGCTGCGCCGGCTTACCCGCAGGAACGGGTCCAGAATGCAGGGTACGCGGTGGCCCCGGCCGGATTTGGCCCTGCAGTGGACCGCAAGACGCTCGAGCTGCGCATTGAGGCGACGCGCCGCCCCGCGGCACACCAGAGGCTGGCCGTCCTGTCCATCGAGCTGCAGGGCCTCGAGCACATCATCGACAGTCTCGGCCGCGACTTCGGCGATGCTCTGCTCGCGCAGGTGGCCCGATCGCTGGCACGCGGCAGCATCTGCGACGGCTGGGTCGAGCGCTGCGCCGAGCAACGGTTCGTCCTCGTGATACCCAATCGTCCGGCCGCAGACGTCGCCCAGGAAGCGGCTCGGCTCATCGAAATGATCGGCCGCTGCCACCACGTCAACGGTCAGCCGCTGGCTGTGACCGCTCGCATCGGCATCGCGATGTCTCCCGAACACGGGACTGACGGCGGCGAACTGCTCTGCCATGCGGAGACCGCCATGCACCACGCCCAGGCAGGCATCCACCCTCCACTGCAGTTCTATTCGGCCCACATGCGGGACGCGGCGTTGCGGCGAGTCAGTCTCGAGGCCCAGTTGCGTGAAGCAATCGATGCGGGACGCTTCGAGCTGCATTACCAGCCGAAGATCGCGGTCCGCACGGGCAGACTGTGCGGCGTCGAGGCACTGCTGCGCTGGCGGTGCGCCGAGCGCGGCCTCGTCCAGCCGTCGGAGTTCATCCCCATCGCGGAGCAGACCGGTCTGATCATGCCGCTCGGGGATTGGGTCATCGATGCCGCCTGCCGGCAGCTGCAAGACTGGCATGAGCATCGCGGACCGAAGGTGCCGGTGGCGATCAACCTCTCGCCGACGCAGCTGCATTCACCTTGCACGGTCGAGCGGATCGTGCACGCGCTCGAGCGACACGCGCTACCGGCACAGCTGCTCGAGTGCGAGATCACGGAGACGGCACTGATGGAGGATCACGGTGCGGCCTTCGATCATCTCTCGGAGCTCGCACGGCGTGGCGTGCGCCTGGCCCTCGATGATTTCGGCACCGGGTATTCGAATCTCGCCCAGCTCGGGCGACTGTCCCTGAGCGCGATCAAGCTCGACCGGTCGCTGATTTCGCGTCTTCCAGCATACCCGCGCGATGCGACCATTCTCGCAGCCATCGTCGACATCGGTCACGTGCTCGGCTCACGCGTAGTGGCCGAAGGCGTCGAGACCTCCGAGCAGTTTCATGCGATCGGCACGGCCGGCTGCGATGAATGCCAGGGGTTCCTCGTGGCGCGGCCAATGGGGGCGACTCAGTTCGCGCACTGGGCGCACCGCGCGGCGGCACCCGGCAAGGCGGCCTGAGCGTCGCGCGCCCGCGGCGCGACGAACGGGCGGTGTCGGGGGATGCCGCTAGGGCGCGCCAGCTTCGCCGCGGTGTCGCGTGAGCCAGACCTGCAGCCGCGCTGCGTCCATCGGCCGGGCGATGAGAAAGCCCTGGTACTCGTCGCAACCGGCGGCGGCGAGCAGGTCCCGCTGGCGAGGATCTTCCACCCCTTCGGCAACGACCCGCGCCCCGATCGAGCGGGCCATGTCGATGATCGCGCGCAGGATTGCCACATCGCGCGCGCGCGTTACGATGTCCGCGACCAGGGAACGGTCGATCTTCAATGCTGCGAGCGGCAGACGCATCAGCTGACTGAGGTTCGAGTACCCGGTGCCGAAGTCATCGATCGCGACGCGTACGCCGAGGCGGCCAAGTCCCCCGAGGCAGCGCAATGCGGCGCCGGCGTCGCGCATCAGCGCCGATTCGGTGATCTCGACCTCCAGATGCGACGGGTCGACGCCGTGACGCTGCAGCGCTGCGTCGATCTGCTCGTGCATCTGGCGCGAACACAGCGGCACCGCCGAGAGGTTGACCGCGACCGGGACGTCGAGCACCCGGTCCCGACGCCAGCGAGCGAGCTGCCGGCACGCCTCCTCCAGCACCCACTCCCCGAGCGGGATGATCAGACCGCTCTCCTCGGCGATCGGAATGAACTCGGCCGGTCCCACCGCGCCCTGCGCGCCGTTGCGCCAGCGGACCAGCGCCTCGAGGCCGCTCAGGCGTCCGGCGCAGAGCGAGAGTTTCGGCTGGTAATGCAATTCGAAGCGACCGGCGTCGATCGCCGCGCGCAGGTGTGCCTCGAGACTCACCCGACGCAGCGCCGCCTGGCGCATGTGCGGAGCGAACACCTGCGTGTTGTAGAGCCGACGGGCACGCGCGTCGTGCAGCGCCGCATCGGCATTGGCGAGCAGTTCGGCGGCGCCGAGGCCGTGCGGGCCGGCCATGGCCAGACCGATCCGTGCGGTCACCGAGAGCAGATGCGGACCGACCCTGCGGCTGCGTCCGAGACGCGTGGCGAGTGCGCTGGCCGCCTCGGTGAGCGCGTGCGCCGTGAGTCCGGTGCGCACCAGTACAAAATGATCGCGCCCCAGACGCCCGACCGTATCCTCCGGGGCCGCGGCGCGGATTAGATCGCGCGCGACGCGTGCCTGGATGGCGCTGCCGACTTCGGCACCGAGTGAATCAACGATGTCCTCGACGCCGCTGATGCTGATCGACAGCACACCAACGGCCCGATGCGCCGGTGCGGCCGCGGCCAGGATGTCCTGCAGTCTCGCCTGCAGGGCGGCTCGATCCGGCAGCCCGGTCAGCGCATCGCAGCTGCGGCGCTGCGCCGGGTCGGAAGGGATGCTGCACGCGCCGAGCAGATGCGTGCCCTCCTCGAGCGCACCCTGCAGCAACTGCGCGCGCTCCGCCGCGCTCATCGAACCGCTCGCGAGCGCCTCCACCATGCCGGCGGCGGCCCGCACGTCCGTCGGATCCTCGAGGTAGCGATTGCACTGCAGGGCCATGCGCCGTACCAGCGCACGGTCCCGCGGACCGATCTGCCCGGCCCGAAGGCACGGCTCGAGCCGCTCGGCGAGACGCAGCACGACCGAGGAGAGACTCACCAGGCCCGAGGCGCGGGCCGCGCGCACCAGGCGATGTAGTTCTGTGCGTACCGCACGTGCGTCGCGCACCTGACACTCGCTACCGGGCGCATCGGCGGGTGTCTGCAGTCCCTGCGCGAGCGATGCGAACGTGCGCCCGGCTTCAGCGCGGGTCGCACGCCACGCGGTCATTCCCGTCAATCGCATTGCTGCCAGCCGTGTTCGATCGTGGAGACGAACGTCATCACACGGGCGACGTCACCGACTTCGTCGTACTGCATCAGGCGGATGACGGGCTTGCCGCGCTCGCGCGACAGATCGAGCGAAAACAGCGCCTCGAAGAACCAGATCCGTCCCACCTCGCGCCAGGCTCGCCACACCGAGTCACGCCGGTCGATGAGACGGCTGAGCAGCCGCAACGGCGCTGGCGGTACCGCCGCGCTCGCCACGCGGACCGCCCCGGCGGGCACCAGGGGAACGGAACCGAGCAGCGAATCGAGCAGATCGCCGATGCCCCCCGGATGCTGAACGGTTCGCAGTCGCTGAGTTTCCATGATCACGCACTCCATCATCGGCCCGCCGAGCGATGCGCGGCGCACGGGCGTATGAGAGGGCGAGTCGGGGCCCCGGTGAGTTGGGGGGCGCGGGAGAGCCGGCGCCGAGAGAGACGCGGCGTGCGTCTGAGCAGAGGCGCACGGAATAAGGTGCGTCCCGCGTTTTTATGTTATCTGGATTTCGCAGCAGGACTGCGAACC
>JAPTUI010000623.1 GCA_028067895.1 Pseudomonadota bacterium
GCCCGCCGCGGCAACCGGGAGTCTGCGCGGGCGTGCATGCCGGCTGGGCGTTGACCCGGGGCCGCGGCCGGTCAATGCTGTGCAGATCCTCCCGACCAGCCCTGATCCGCATGCGCAGCTCACCCCTTCCGCCGCCTCTTTGGATGCTGGTGTTTGCCGCCGTGGAGTGGCTCGCGAGCCGTTTCCTTCCGATCGCTGCGCTCATCGGCACGCCCTACACCGGCGTCGGTGGCGGGCTGATGGTGTTGGCACTCGTGCCGGCGCTGAGCGCGCTCGTGCAGTTTCGCCGCGCGCATACGACCATTCATCCGCACCACCCGGAGCGCGCCTCGGCGCTGGTGACCGACGGGGTTTACGCTTGGACGCGCAATCCGATGTATCTCAGTCTGTGGCTGCTCGTGATCGGCGGGTCGGTGCGGCTCGGTGCGCTGAGCAGCATGATCATCGCGCTATGTTTCGGGCCGGTGCTGACCCGCGTGCAGATCCGCGCGGAGGAGCAGGCGTTGGCGGCCCGCTTCGGGGAGGCGTATGCGAACTATCGTGCGACGGTGCGTCGCTGGTTCGGGCGGTACGGAGCATCCTGAGCGCGTCGCGCTAGCGCGGCGGCTGCCTCATCGTTCGATGATGACGTCGGTCAGCGGACGGCTGCAGCAGGTGAGCACGTAGCCGAGCGCTCTGTGCCGCGGCAGCAGGCCGCCGTTCGGGCGCATGTCGACCTCGCCGCCGAGCAGCTTCGCACGGCACTTGCCGCAGTTGCCGTCCCGGCACGAGCAGGGCATGGGAATGCCAGCAGTTTCGGCGGCCTCGAGCAGCGTCTGCTCGGGCCGGCACCGTACCGTACAGCCGGAAACCTTGAACGTGACCGTTTTTTCCGCCGCCATGCGTGCACTGTCGGGTGCGGCGGCTGGGCTGTCAACCCGTTCCCTCAGCGGCGCGGCGCGCGGCGAGCAGACTTCGGGCGGTTTCGACGCACGAGGCAGCGTCGCGGCAGTACGCATCCGCGCCAACGGCCCTGGCGAATTCCTCATTGAGCGCCGTGCCGCCCACCAGCACCAGGTGCTCATCGCGAATGCCCAGGGCGCCCATCCGTTCGATGAGCGATTTCATGGCGGGAATGCCGGCCGTCAGTTGGGTCGAGAGGGCCAGAACGTCCGGGTGGTGATCGCTCAGGGCCTCGAGGAAGGCTTCGCAGGGCGTGTCCGTTCCGAGGTCAACGACCGCGAAGCCCTCGCGCGCGAGGGCCATGGCCACGATGTCCTTGCCGATGCCGTGGCGGTCGCCGCGGACGGTGCCGATGACCGCGGTGCCGAACGGCGCACCCATCCTGCGGCCGATCCGGGGGCGCAGGAGCGCCAGGGCGGCCTCGACCGTCGCGATGGCCTGCAGGGCTTCCGGCGCGAAGAGAATGCCGGTGCGGATGTCACCGTCGAGGGCGCGCAGCGTCTGCAGCAGCCCCTCCTCGAGGAGCGTGTCCGGGTCCCAGCCACAGGCGAGAAACATCTCGAGCGCCGCGAGCGCTGCCGCCGTGGCGCCGTGATAGACGTCCGCGCGCAGCTGGCTCAGTAATCGCGTATTGGTCAGGTTCCGTAACTTCTCGGCGCTCTCGTCGGTCATCCTCGCGTCCCAGCGGTGCGGCGGAGGCCAGCATAGGGTTGCCTGCGAGCCGGGGGGAGGAGATAGTCCCGATTCGCACCGACTCAGTGTGACGTGTCTCGCACATCGGCAATCGCTGCGGTGTCGTGTTGCGCCGCCAGGGCGCCGGCGGCAATCCGCGTCGCGAGTCCCTGTGGCCCGGCGGCGATGAAGCCGCCCTTCAGATCAGCCGGCACCGGCTCGGAGCGCCGTTTGCGCCACAGATCGAACAGCGTCAGCAACAGTGACAGCACGGCGAGCGCCCCGAAATACGCCACCGTGCCGAAATGCTCGATCAGTCCGCCGAGCAGCACGGGGCTCACCGCGGCGCCGAGCCCATTGACGCGCAGCAGCGCGCTGCTCGCTGCGACCATCTGGGCCGGCTCGAGCTGGTCGTTCACGTGCGACACGCCGAGAGAATACAAGGTGAAGGACATCGCGCTGAACAGACCCGTGCCGATGTAGAACAGCGGTCGCGGCATGTGCGGGAAGAGCGCGAGTGCACCGGCCCCGAGCGCTGCGATGAGACACACGCCGGCGATGACGGTACGACGGTCCATGCGGTCCGAGAGCATCCCGGCGGGAAACTGACCGAGTACCGCGGCGAGAATGCTCACGGCCATGAACAGCGCGACCCCCGAGGTCCCGAGTCCGCTGCGCTGGGCGAACAGCGGGCCCATGGAATAGACACTCGAGGTGATCATGCCGCTCACGGTCACGGCGACCACCCCAAGCGGGGAGTCGCGGTACAGCTCGCGGTAGCTCACCTTGCGCGGGACGGAAATCGCCGGGGCGCTCTGGGCCGAGATCACGATCGGTACCATGGCGAGGGAGATCATCACCGCGGCGAGCATGAACGGACGGTCGGTCCTCGGGTCCGCCGGAATCAGCAGAAACTGCGCGCAGCCGAGACCGATGTAGAGCACCACCATGTAGACGGCGAGCAATATGCCGCGGGTGCCTCGGCTGGAGCGGTCGTTCAGCCAGCTCTCGGCGACCACGTAAATGCCCGCGAAGCACAGGCCGGAGATGCCCCGCAACAGCCCCCAGATGAGCGGATTGATTAAGATGCCCTGAATCAGGATCGCAGCGGCCGCCATGGCTGCCATCGCGGCAAAGACGCGAATATGGCCCACCCGGCGCACTAGGCGCGGGGCGGCCGCCGTCCCGAACAGATACCCCAGGTAGTAGCAGGACATGACGATGCCCGTGACGGGAGCGGAGAACCCCTCGAGCGTGGCGCGCAGACTGATCTCGGTGCTGGTCAGCCCGGCTCCGAGCATCAGGATGCCCATGCCGAGCAGCAGCTGCCAGGTGGCCGCGAAGACCGAAGCGGATGCATCAGGCGCGGCCGCGCCGCCAGCGGGAGTCATGTCCATGGGTCGCGGCTCGTCAGTGCCCGATCCGATCGGGACCGGCGCGTCTTAAGCGCGAGGTTTGAGGAGGGGTGCTGCCGTACACAACGCCGTCATGGTAGCGCGCCACGTCGGCTTGGCAAGATCGCAGTGGCTCAGCCGGCGGCGAGCAGGTGCCGCAATTTGGCGGCAATCATGCTTGCCGGAGCGCCCGTCTGTGCCAACAGGCGGGCCTGGCCCCGCGGGCCGAAGATGAACACGGCGCTGCTGTGGTCGACTTCGTAGGCGCCGCTCGCGTTGGGTTTCTCGTAGTGGTAGGACACCCGGTAGCGCTTGATCATCCGCGTCAGCTGCGCGTGGGTGCCGCGCAGGCCGACGAATTGCGGCCCGAAGTCGTTGACGTATCGCTTGAGCACGGGAAGGGTGTCGCGGCGCGGATCCACGGTCACGAACAATACGCGTACCCGCCGCGCCTCGGCGCCGAGCCGTGATATCGCATCGGCGAGCGTGGAGAGCGTGAGCGGGCAGGCATCCAGACAGTGCGTGTAGCCGAAGTACAGCAGCACGACGTTGCCGCGGTAGTCCGCCGCGCTCACCGCCGCCCCGTTCTGGTCGTTCATGTGGAACTGCAGGGGCGCGACGAGGCCGGCCACATTGGTCATGTGATGTCCGAGCTGACGCTGGACGCAGCCGCCGAGCAGCAGCAACACGAGCACACCGGCCAGCCGGTGCCCCCTCATGCCGGCGCGCCCGCTGAGGCGCCCGAGGGCGGTGGTGCTTGCTGCGCGAGCATGCGCCGCTCCTCGGACAGCACCCGATAGATGACCACGATGCCGCCTACCGCCGACATCATGGCCCCGGGGATCCAGGTGAGCAGGCCGCCGATCTGCTGATCGAGCATCGGGCTGATGGCCCAGGCCCGACCGCACACCGCGTAGATGCTGTAGAGCTGCCGGGTCGTCAGCGCGATGTACGCGCCGATGACGATCTGCGGCAATGCGACGGCGGTGAGCACGATGCACCGCGCTCCATAGCTCAAGGCGCTGGCGCCCTGTGCCTCGCGCGGGGCGAGCATCAGCCACCAGAAGAGGATACCGTCGAGGAGCATGCTCCAGTTCATTAGCTCGTAGCGGCGCGTATCGAGCATGGCGGTGAAGTGAACGGAGGGAATCAGCCAGAAATAGATCAGGCCGACGAACAGCACCGGGGCGATCAGCGGGTGCTGCAGTCCGTGCCAGAGGCGTCGCAGTGGCGTGCTGACCCAGGGCACATTGAGCACGCGCCAGAGCGGCGCAGGGATGCCGGCGCGCAGGATCGGCACCGGTGCGGAGAGGATCAGCAGCGTCGGCCCGATGTGATGCAGGATCAGGTGCTGAAGTCGGTGGATCCAGAACATGTGCTGCGCTAGAAAATCGAAGTACGTCTGCATCACGGCGTAGTTCAGCGCAAGCCCGAGCCCGAACACGAGCGCGCGCCAGGGCCGGATGGGGCGGCTCGCGCGGCGCAGCACAAACCAGCCGCGCAGGTACAGCGCGAGGGTCAACCCGAACACCGCACAGGTGAGCGGTGAGAATTGCCAGGGCAGCAGATAGCTCAGATATCGCACGGCACCCCCCGCGGCGCTGCGCGCCGTTCGGCCCGCGGCGCCCTGCGCTAGGGTAGCAGAGCCGGCGCACACAGAGGCGTTCCGGTCGCTCGGGCTCGAGCGGGGCCGATGCAGGGACGCTCAGCGGCTGAGCAACTCGTCGATCTCATTGACGCCGCGGCGCACCGGGTTCATCGGCATCAGTGTCGCGGTGACGCGGTTGCGCCCGGCGTGCTTGCTGCGGTAGAGCGCCGCATCGGCGATGCGCAGCATGTGATCGGCGGTCTTGCGGTCCCCGAGCGGCACCTGTTGGAGGTTGCACATGCCGAAACTCGCCGTCACCTCCACCGTGTTGTTCGAGGCCTGGAACGGCCGGTCGGCGACGCAGGCGCGCAGCCGGCGGGCCGCATCGAGCGCCTGGTCGTAGTTCGTCTCCGGCAGAATGACCGCGAACTCCTCTCCGCCGAGGCGGGCGACCCAGTCGACGCCGCGGCGCAGGCTCTCCTGCAACCGCGCGCCGAATTGCTTGAGGACCTCGTCCCCGCCGGCATGACCGAGCGTGTCGTTGACGTTCTTGAAGAAATCGATGTCGCAGAGAATGAGCGACAGCGGCCGGCGGTAGCGCGCCGCCCGATCGATCTCGCGCGGGAAGTGTTTGCCGAAGAACCGCCGGCTCGCCACGCGCGTCAGCTCATCGGTGGTGGACAGCTCGCGGTTCTCGATCAGCGCGATGCGCAGCACCTCCTCGAGCTCTGCGATGCGCCGCGCGGTGCCGAGCCGTGCCTTGAGCGCCGGCTCGCCGGCGTGGCGGGCCAGGCAGTCGTCCGCGCCGGCAAATAGGCCGGAGTCGATTTCCTCCAGGTCCTCGCTCGGCGCGATGTAGAGGATGAACGGTTCGCGCGGCAGTTTCTGGGCACGGATGCGCCGCACCAGCGGCAGGCTGTCGGTGATCACCACGGAGCGAAACTGTTCGCGCAGCTGATCGAGCGTCTCATGCTCCTCGCACATCAGCACATCGAGCATTTCGCGGTGGATGCGCTGCTCAAGGTGCTTGCGGGTGTCGGGGGCGCGGATCGAGAGCAGGGCGTGCGGCGGCGGCAGCACTCGCAGCATCACCGCAACGGTGGCTGTGGTGTCTTCGCGAGCTTCGGGTTCGTGCACCCGGCGCTCGAGCACCCGTTTTATGACCGTTGTGTGTCCACCAGAAGACATCGAGACCTCGTCGGGTCGTCATCCCTTGCCCGGCGGATCGTCTCGGGGCAGGTCGGTTTGGGCGCCGGCATCCCACTCGGGCAATTGCGGCAGAATGTAAAGGTGACATTGCCCCGGCAGTGTGATGAACTTCACGGACTCTAGATCAGGCTCCGGCCGGAAAGACAATACAGACGATGCCTTCACACGCTGCAGATCCAACCGCGCCGGCCATTACCCGCCGCCGCCGTCCGTTCCTCGCTCCGGTCTGGCTCAGTCTGCTCGCCGCCCTTGCTCTCGCCGGGCTCGTCCTGGTGCTGTGGGCCTCGGCCACCAATACCGTCGTCGTGGTCGTTCCGGCGGCCAGCGGGGAACTCGGCTCGATCCCGAACGCACCGCTCTCGGCAGCCGGCGGCCAGCAGGCGCAGGTGCTGGCGCAGCGCTTCGCGACGGCTTCGGGTCGGGACGGACTGAGTGCGATCTACGTCAGTCAGACCCGCCGCGCGCAGCAGACCGCTGAGCCGATCGCGCAGCTCCTCGGGCTGCACCCGGTGGTGCTCTCGAGTCGCGGCGGGGAGAGCATTGCCTCGGAGATCCTCGACCAGCAGACCGGCAAGAGTGTGCTCGTGGTGTGCGGCCGGCAGTCAGTTGCCGATCTGGTGCACGCCCTGAGCGGCCACCACATTCCGCCGGCCGCTGAGCGCGACATGTACATCGTCACCATCCCGCGCTACGGTCCGGCGCGGGTGCTGCGCATGCACAACTGAGTCAGCGCCGTTCGGACGAGGACGGCGGTTCTGCGGCGGCCTGGCGCACGAAGCGCGCGTGCACGCCGATGCGCAGATCCGCGGCGACCGCGTTGACGATCTGGCCGGCGGGACTGATCAGGAAGGTCGCTCGGCGTACGCCGAGCCCGAACGGTCCGCGCACTCCATACATGCGAATCACGTACCGGTCCACGTCCGAGAGCAGGATGAAGGGCAGGTGGTATTTTTCGCGAAAGGCGCGGTGACTCTCCGGAGTCTGCGGGCTGACGCCCGCGACCTGAAGGCCGGCGGATTCGATTTGCGGGCGCAGATCGCGAATCTCGCAGGCCTCGCGCGTGCACCCGGCCGTGAAGTCGGCCGGATAGAAATAAAGCACCAGCGGTCCGTGCTTCAGGAGCGCCTTCAGGGACACGGATTTGCCGTCCGCATCGGGCAGGGTGAACTCGGGGGCGTGCGCGCCAATGGCCAGCATGGCCCAGCTCCTAAAATAATCTTGGCTTCCGTGAGCATCATAGCTAGAATCGCCGCCCTTGCGTGGGGCGGTAGCTCAGCTGGGAGAGCGTCGCGTTCGCAATGCGAAGGTCCGGGGTTCGATCCCCCGCCGCTCCACCAATAAAATCAAAGGCTTGGGCATGGACGCCTAACGCTCTGATCCGCCGTAAACGCAGGGTAAACGCAACCGGCGGACTCTCTCTCGACTCTCTCGACTCTCTTGCTCGGCGCTGCCAAAGCGCCGCCCGACCGTGCACGAACACGGCCGAGCGGCTCACCGCAACCGAACGAGTGAGGTTCGATCATGGCTACCCGCAAGCATACCGCCGGCCCCGTGGCGGCTTTCACCTTGACGATACCGCCCGGCCTCGGACGTGCCCGCAAGACATTCAGCGCGCCGAGCATTGCCGCGCTGGTTGATGCGTTCGAGCGCTGGCGCGATGAGACGGGCTTCGGCGCGTCCGATATCGGCGCCCGTTTCGCGGTGCTGCGCGATGGCGTGCAGGTCGGGCACGTGGCCTACAACGGCCGCTGGTCACCCGAGGTGCTGCCGTGAGCGCGGCGCCCTCACTGCTCCTTGCGACCGTCAAGGCGTACCGCCGCACCGGGGGTGCCGTGGTCACCGTGGACCGTCACGGGTGCGCGAGTCACCGCTACGTCGTCAGCCTGCGCCGCTACCACGCCCTGCGTGAATGGACTCTCACGCGGGCCGCTCGGCGCTGGCGGACATCCGGCGCTTGGATGCGCAGCAGCATAGTCTGCTCGATCTGGGCGGTGCGGCCATGAGCGCCGGGCTGCTCGTGCTGATCGCCCCCGATGTGCCCGTCGTGCGACTGGCCGAGGCGCTGGCAATGGCGGGGCTCGCCGTCCGCAATGATTCCGGGCGCCTCGTCATCCGCCCCGCCAGCCCCGGCCATTTGCGTACCGCTGCCCCGGAGCTGTCCAGGCTGCTCAACCGGCTATCGGTCGGGGGGAGAGACGCGCGGAACTGAGCCGCTCACATCGAGCACGACACCGCCCCGGCTGTCCGGGGCGTTTTCGTCTCCGGCATTGCGCTCGGCACGCGACAGCGCGATGCTCGCCGCATCATGCCGCCGCAGTAGCGCGCGGCGCCTTCCGCTGCTCAATCTCCCGCAGCGCCTCGAACCGCGCCCGCGTCGGCGCTCTCGGTGCGGCGCCCCACCGGATCGCGCTGGCGCCGGATGACCAAACGCACAAAGCATCGCAGGCGAGCTTGTCGGCCCTGCAGCGCGCGGCGAACCGGCACCCTACGCACGGATCGGGTATCTTCATC
>JAPTUI010000501.1 GCA_028067895.1 Pseudomonadota bacterium
CACCGTTCAGTCGGCAGTCCGAACGCGGTCGTCACCTCGTACACGATTTCCTGCATATCAAAGTCCGTGAGCGCGGAGCCGGCAGACAGACCAGTCAGCGTCAACATGATGGGCTTCGGATAGACGCGATATCGGTCACCATCGTAGGCATGCACATACTGGTCCGTGATGTGAATCATCTGGCTGTGCCCCAGATCGTGCAGGAAGCCGGCCGGATCGCCCCAGCAGGACGCAATGGTGTTGCACGACCCATTGGTGGTCGTATCGATGTAGATCAGATACTCGGTGGCCGACTGAACGGTGCGCCCGCCGTGATACTCGAGCGTGCCGGGATAGCGGGTGCTCTTGTTGTTGCCCCGCCAGTCGCCGAACGAATCCCCTGGACCGCCCCCGCGCATCTTGAACCGCGGCGCATTCTCAGCCATCTGTCCGGCCGTCGTGTTCGCATAGAGCAGGTGCGGAACACCCTGATGCGCCTGCGCAACCACGGTCTTGGCGTAGCCGGACAGATTGACCGTCAGATGCAGCGCCTGCTCGGCGGCCTGAACCGGCGAACAAGCCAGGACCGTCGCAATCGACCCGGCCGCCGCGGCTAACGCGTACGACCATAAGCGCGACTTTTGCATGGAGTGACTCCTCATTTGTTATTTCCATTCGAAACGGAGAGCATCGATGTCAATTCTGACATTCAGCCCATTGTTGTTGCAGACACCCCGGAGAACGCCTGACGCAAAGACTCTAAAGTGTTGACCAGGCAAACACTGGACGCACTGGTTTTTGTGGGTTTCAGCGCATCTTCCCCCGAGAGATCATGATCGAGCATAGGCGCCGCATTCCGCGCCTGTCAAGTTTGACACATATGTGTCAAACGGTACCCCCGAGTGCCGTGCGCACACGACCCTGGCGCGCATCCGGGCACGCGGTCAAACTGTCTGGGCGGCCGCTGATTGATTCTCTCTCCGGAACTTCGCACGCGGCGCTCAAGCGGCGCCGCGCGGCGCGGCGCGCATGTGCAGCGCGCGTCATGGCTACCGTTGCGCGCACCTTGCGCCGTTGCTACGCTGCCACAGGCTCGCCCCTGCGGAACTGCGCGAGGCTGCGCACATGATTTACGTGGCAATTCTGGTGGCCGCCGTATTCCTGCTCATCGCCTTTGCGGTCGAGCAGCTCGATCGGGCGTCCGGGCTGCCCTCGGTGGTCGTAATGATCGCGCTCGGCCTGCTGGCGCAACCGCTGCTCGAGGCCGCCGGGTTCGTCGTGCGGGGCATCACGACCATCGTGCCCGTCGCCGGCGCCGTCGCGCTGGTGCTGATCGTGCTCGAAGGCGCCCTCGACATCGAACTGCGGCGCGAGCGCTTGAAGCTCGCCGCCACGGCGCTCGTCATGGCGAGCCTCGCTCTCCTGATCTACGGCGGGGTCTTCATGCTCATCGCCGCCAAAGTGCTCGGACTCTCCTACGTCCAGGGCGCGATCCTCGCCACTCCGCTCGCGCTCATCAGCAGTTCCGTCGCCATCCCCGCGAGTCGCCATCTCGGCCCGCACGCCCGCGAATTCGTCGTGTACGAGAGCTCCACCTCCGACATCCTCGGGGTGCTCGTATTCTTCGCACTCGTGCACTCCGACGGGACCGTGTCGGGATTTCTCACCGGGCTCGCCGGCGGCGGCATGCTCTCGCTGCTGCTCGCAGCGGTCTGTTCGGTGGCGCTCGTGGCCATTTCCACGCGCGCCACCGCGCACGTGCGCTACATCCCGCTGCTCGCCGGACTGTTCGCGCTGTACGCCGCCGGTGAGCTGCTGCACCTCTCGCCGCTGATCATGGTGCTGCTGTTCGGACTGATGCTGAACAATCAGGCGGTCCTCGCCCGCATCCCGGGGGTGGCGCGTATCGCTGAGAAGATCTCGACCCAGACGGTCGGGGAGCTGAAGGTGCTGGTGCAGGAACTGACCTTCGCCGTGCGCGGATTCTTCTTCTTCGTGCTCGGGTACTCGACGAAGCTCATCGACTTTACCTCGCTGCGCGCCTGGGCGGCGGCGGCAATCATTCTCTCCTTCATCTACGGGCTGCGCTTCGTGATGCTTCGACCCTTGGGACGCACGTTCAGCACCGAGCTCACCTGGCTCGCCCCACGCGGCCTGATCACGATCGTGCTGTACCTAGAGGCCCGCCGCACGCTGCACCTGCCAGCGTATCTGGACGGCACGATCCTGCTCGTCGTGTTTCTCTCCGCGGCCGCCCTCACCCTGGTCCGCCGACCCGCTGCCGAACCCGCCCCCGATTAGCCGGACCCGTCTGATCCCGGCGTCTTGGGTGCGGCGGCGAGCGCCAGCGCCGTCAGTTCCTCCTCGCTCGGCCGCTGGGCCTCGAGCGACTCGCGGGCGCGCTCGAGCCAGGGGCGCGGGACGTGCACCTCGGCCCGCTGCTCGAGCCCGGGAATCGGCTCGAACGCCCTGACCTGCGCGGGAATGCCGTCGGCCTGCAGTCGCCCGGCGAGCACCTGTGCGGTGAGCGGATCCGCACAGCTCTCGAGCAGCACCCAATCGGCCTCACTGGAGCGGGATTCGTGACGCGTCATCGCGGCTCCCTCAATGACTTAGGTAATGCACGACCCATCGGAGCATCGCGCGGTAGAACAGCGCCCGATGCACCGGATCCTGGGGCATGTGAAAGGCCCCCGGAATGCCGAGGAATTTCACCGGCACGTGCCGGCTCGCCAGTGCATGGTAGAGCGCCAGCGACTCGGTGATCGGCACGGTGACATCGGCGGTTCCGGAGAGAATGAGCGTCGGGGTGGTGATGTCACCGGCATAGGTGATCGGCGAGCCGCTGCGATACAGCGCCGCAGCGTGTGGATCCCACGGGCTGCCACCGAGCGAATCGCGTGTCCAGGCGAGGTTCCCGTCGCCCGACAGCTCGTACTCCTCGGTCCAGTCGGTCACCCCGTCGGCCACCACTGCGCAGCGCCAGAAGTGCTGATGACCGATCAGCCAGGTCGTCATGTACCCGCCGTAGGAATGCCCGACGGCCGCAATGCGTGCGTTGTCGACGATCCCGCGCGCCTGAAGCATCTTGATTCCGGAGATCACGTCGCTGTCCGGGCCCACGCCCGGGTCGCGATAGATGGCATGCTCGTGTGCATTGCCGAGGTTGTCGCTGCCGCGGTAATTCGGCTCGAAGACCAGATACCCCTCGGCGGCGAACAGCAGCCGCAGCGGGCCGATCTCATCGGCATCGAAATGACCGGTGGAAGCCGCTTCCGGCCCACCGTGGCTGAACACCACGAGCGGGTAGCGCCGACCCGGCGCATAGTCGTTCGGATAGGTGAGGATCCCGTCGTTCAGCTGCCCGTCCGGGGCATGCCATTGCACCTCGACGCTGCGCGGGTACGCGTAGGCATCGAACGAGCGGTTCACATGCGTCAGGGGCAGCGGCGCGCTCCTCGGTGAGCGCAGCAGGTACAGCTCCGGTGCGCGCCGCGTGCTGTCCGCGACCACCGCGATCGCTCCACGCGAGGAAACGGCCACACTGAGCGCCTGCAGTCCGCCGAGCGCGACAGCCCGGCCGGGCCCGCGCAGCGGCTGCAGGAACAGGTGGCTGTCGATGCCCTGATCGGCCATTCCGAGCAGCGCCTTCCCGTTGGGCAGCCAGGCGAAGTCGGCCGCGAAATCCCGCCCGAGCGCGGCGCTGACGTCGCGCGACGCCCCCCCGGGCGAGCCGACGTGCAGATCCATCACACTCACCGGACCGGGCCCGTGCGGATAGAGGTAGGCCACCGCGGCACCCTGCGGCGCGAAGCGCGGCGCATATTCGTAGCTCAAGTGCGTGCCGATGCGCCGCGCGGCCCCGCTCGCGACGTTGACCGCCATGATGGTCGTGCGGTCGCTGTCGGCGTCATCGGCATCGGCCTGGCGCGTATAGACGATCCAGTGCCCGTCTGCCGACCAGGACGGCACCGTGATGCCGCCGCCGAACGGCGGCGGCGTCTCGAGCACGCTGCCCGGACCATGCGTGAGCTGGCGCGCTGCGCCCCCCGGCAGCGGCTGCAGCCAGATCTCGGAAGGGACCGGCGGCTGGTGGATCAGGTAATCATCGTCATGGATTGCGAACAGATCGTGGTGGGTCTGGCGCTCATGGACACTCAGCGGCGAGGGATCCGGCGTGACGTAGGCCAGCGTGCGGCCGTCCGGGCTGAACGCGAACTGCTCGACGCCCCGGGGCGCATCAGTCAGCACGCGCGGCGTGCCGCCGGTGGCCGGAACTTCGAACACCTGCGCGGCCTGTCCGTCCACCTTACCGATGAACGCGACGCTGCGTCCGTGCGGACTCCAGCGCGCCTCAGTCAGTTCGCGCATGCCGCGCACCAGCGTATGCATCTTACCGCCGGGGACCTCGAGCACCCGCAGCGTGGCATCCCAGCGGTCGTGCACGAAATCTGCACGGATCGTCCGTACCGCGATCCGGTGGCCATCGGGAGAAAAATGCGGTGTGCCGAAGCGCACCAGGGCACGGAAGTCGCGCAGCGTCAGGGCCGGGTGCGCCTGGACGGCGGCGGCCCACAGTGCAAGGGCGGATGCGAACAGCACGGTACGGGCGTTCATGAAGGACTCCGCGGCAGGCGCCAGTGCGCCCGAATTCGATATATTCGCACGAAACCCCGCAGGGGCGCGCCGGGCCCGCACTGAGGTACACTGGAACCTCACCCCAATGCCCCCGCGCCGCCGCATCGCGCCGCGCCCCGCGGCGGCGCGGTCCGGGCGGGCCACCGGGTGAGTTCACGGTTCATCGAGCAGCGGCCCCCGCGCCCGCAGAGGAGATCGTATGCACACTCGCACACTCGGCAATAACGGCACGGACCCTCTGGTCGTCTCCGCACTCGGCCTCGGCTGCATGGGCATGAGCTTCGGCTACGGGCCGCCGCGCGAGCAGCGCGAGATGATCGCGCTGCTGCGTGCCGCCGTGGACCGCGGCATCACGTTCTTCGACACCGCCGAGGTATATGGTCCGTGGACCAACGAGACGCTGCTCGGCGAGGCACTCGCGCTGGTGCGCGAGCCGCTGGTGATCGCCACCAAGTTCGGATTTCGCATCGATGCACAGGGTCGCCGCCAGGAGGGCCTCGACAGCACCCCGCAGCACATCCGCGCCGTCGCCGAGGCCTCGCTGCGGCGGCTGAAGCGCGAGACGCTCGACCTGTTCTATCAGCACCGCGTCGATCCGAAGGTCCCGATCGAGGAGGTAGCCGGTGCCGTGCAGGATCTGATCCGCGCCGGCAAGGTGCGCCATTTCGGGCTCTCGGAAGCGAGCGTCGCCACCGTCCGGCGCGCCCACGCGGTGCAGCCGGTGACCGCGCTGCAGAGTGAGTACTCCCTGTGGTGGCGCGAGCCGGAGCGCGAGATGCTGCCGACCCTGCAGTCCCTCGGTATCGGCTTCGTACCCTTCAGCCCGCTCGGGCGCGGCTTTCTCACCGGCAAGATCGACGAGCACACCGCTTTCGATGCGACCGACATGCGCAACACCGTACCGCGCTTCAGCGCCGAGGCGCGCCGCGCCAACAGAGCGCTGACCGAACTGCTCGGCACGATGGCGGCGCGCAAGGGGCTCACCCCCGCGCAGCTCGCCCTCGCCTGGCTGCTCGCCAAACGGCCCTGGATCGTGCCCATCCCGGGCACGACCCGCCTGGAGCGGCTCGAGGAGAACATCGGCGCCGCTGCGGTGAGCCTGGATGCGACGGAACTGAAGCAGATCGAGGAAGCCGCCGAGCGCATCCCGGTGCACGGCGAGCGCTACTCGCAACAGATGGCCCGGCTGGTCGACCGCTGAGGCGGGCGATCCCGGACTGCGCCGCCGCGCACGGTGGCGCTCGGTTTCATTAGGAGCTTGAGTCGATGTACACAGCCAAAGCCTATGCCGCCGCGAGCGCCACCTCGCCCCTCGCCCCGCACACCATCGAGCGGCGCGAGCCGACCCCGACCGATGTGCGGATCGAGATTCTCTTCTGCGGCGTCTGTCACTCTGATCTGCACCTGGTGCGCGACGAGTGGAGCGCGGCGATGCCAGCGGTTTACCCGGTCGTACCAGGACACGAGATCGTCGGACGCGTCACCGCAGTCGGATCGGCCGTCACGCGCTACCGCGCCGGCGATCTGGTCGGCGTCGGCTGTCAGGTCGACTCCGATGGCACCTGCCCGGACTGCCGCGCCGGCCACGAGCAGCTCTGCGCCAACGCGGTGCTCACCTACAACTCCCCGGACAAGCACACCGGCGGGGTGACCTATGGCGGCTACTCCGAGAGCGTCGTGGTCGATGAGCGCTTCGTGGTGCGCATTCCGAAAAGCCTCAATCCGGCCGGCGCCGCGCCACTGCTGTGCGCTGGCATCACCACCTACGCGCCGCTGCGCCGCCAGGGCGTCGGTCCCGGCACCCGCGTCGGGGTGATCGGGCTCGGCGGACTCGGCCACATGGGCGTGAAGCTCGCCCACGCCATGGGCGCTGAGGTACACGTGCTCACCACCTCGGCGCGCAAGCGCGAGGATGCGCACCGTCTCGGCGCCGATGGCGTGATCGTCACGAGCAATGCCGAGCAGATGAGCCACTACGCCGGGCACTTCGACGTCATCCTCGATACGGTCTCGGCCGCCCACGACCTGAACACCTATCTCGCCCTGCTGCGCCACCACGGCAATCTCACGCTGGTCGGCATCCCGGAGCAGCCGTTCGTGATCCCTGCGTTCGCGCTGCTCAGCGGCGAGCGCAGCATCAGCGGCTCGGTCAACGGCGGGTTGCCCCAGACCCAGGAGATGCTCGACTTCTGCGGGGAACACGCCATCACCGCGGATGTCGAAGTCATCGCGATCCAGCAGGTCAACGAGGCTTACGAGCGGCTGGGCAAGGCCGACGTGAAGTACCGCTTCGTGATCGACATGGCCTCCCTGAAGGGCTGAAACGTCCGCCGAGGTTTTCCCCATGAGCTACTACATGGCCAAGACGCTGCACCAGGACTTCGATGCGACGGTGAGCGAGGTCACCGCACGTCTGAAAGAGCACGGTTTCGGCGTGCTCACCGACATCGATGTACAGGCGACTCTGAAGGCGAAGATCGGCGTCGATACGCCGAAGTACCGCATCCTCGGTGCCTGCAATCCGCGCCTGGCACACGAAGCGCTGCAGCGCGAGACGCGCCTCGGCGTGCTGCTGCCGTGCAACGTGATCGTGCGCGAGACGGCAGAGCACCTGGTGGAAGTGGCGAGCGTCGATCCGGTGGCCTCCCTGGAGCGCACCGGCAACGACGCGCTGCGCGCCACCGCCGAGAAAGTCCGTAGCGAGCTCGCGGCGGTCATCGAGGCGCTCGGCCGCTGAGGCCCCGCACACGGCGAGCATGCCGGCCGATCCGGCCGGCCGGCATGCTCGCCGTGCGCTCCCCGGGGCCCCGGAGGGTCCCCCGCCACATCCTCCTTTCGGAGGAGAGCGGTCTTCGGGCGGGCGGGAACCGATACACTGCGGGCAATGCTCCGGTTCCGCGAACTCCTGGCCGCGTTGGCTCGGCCCTCGATGCGCGTCGCGCTGATCGTCGCCTGCGCGATGTTCATGCAGAACCTGGACTCGACGATCATCGTCACGGCGCTGCCGGCGATGGCACACAGCTTTGCCACCAACGAGAGCCGCGTCAGCGAGGGCATCACCGCCTACGCGCTCGCCGCGGCGGTGTGCATCCCGGCGAGCGCGTGGCTCGCCGAGCGCATCGGCGCGCGCACGCTCTTTGCTGCCTCGATCGGCCTGTTCACGCTCGCCTCGATGGCCTGCGGCTTCGCTGGCAGCTTCACGGCCTTCATCGCCGCACGGCTGATCCAGGGCGGCTCGGCCGCCATGATGTCCCCGGTCGGACGGATGATCGTGCTGCGCAGCACCGAGAAGCGCGAACTGATGCCCACGCTCTCGACGCTGGTCTGGCCCGGACTGCTCGCCCCGGTGATCGGCCCGGCGCTCGGCGGGTTCATCACCGATGCGCTCTCGTGGCGCTGGATCTTCTACGTCAATGTCCCGATCGGCGTCATCGCCATCGCGCTCGTGCTCGCAGTCATCCCCAATCACAAGGCGAGCGAGCGGACCGCCTTCGACGGGCGCGGCTTCCTGTGGCTCGCCGCCGCAGTCGGCTGCCTGAGTTATGGCCTCGATCTGCTCGGCGGACAGCACATTGAGGTCCCGCTCGCACTCGGGTTGCTCGCAGCGGCCGTGGCCGCCGGCTACGGCGCCTTCCGGCATCTGGAGTCCACGCCCCGTCCACTGGTACGGCTCGCGGTGCTGCGCAACCG
>JAPTUI010000090.1 GCA_028067895.1 Pseudomonadota bacterium
TGACCTCAAGCGCAAGCTCATGCGCTACATCCGTCATTACAACAAAGCACCCCGAACCGTGAAGTGGAAGTACTTCGATCCGAGCCGTCGTATCGTCCCTTCCACATCAGCTGTTACAGTCCACTAGTCCAATAGGAGACCCCCGGCTTTGCCGGGGGTTGATAACTACTTGGCGTGACGGTAAGCCTGATGGCGCTGCCGACGAACCGCGTGATCGTCTGGTGGGCGGATCGCATTACGGGAATGCTGCGCCGCGACGCCGCGGTCTCCCGGTGGCTGCACAAGGGACTTGGGGTGTTGTTCATCGCACTCGGTCTGCGCATCGCCGCCGAGCGAATCTGAGCGCGATGCGGCGATCGAGTGTCCCAGGGTGAACGTCAGTGCACAACCGCGGGCGGCGCTTCCGGTCTGCGAATCCCATGGTGAGCTGCGCATGCTCCCCGCGCGGTTGGCGGGGAGCATGCGTGCCGGTCCGATTCACCGAATATTCGCGATGAGTGCCACGCAGAGGATGATGCCGACGGCCAGCACCACGGCGCGCCACCAGGGTGCGAAATACGGCTCCTGGGCCGGTCCACTTACTGTCTTGCGACCATGGATCATTGCCGGAACCAGACGCTCTTTACGCACCCAGCGATACACCGCGATGGCCGTCAGATGGATGGCAACCACGACCAGTAGCAGGTCGAAATTCGCCGCGTGCCAATGGGCGAAGCGGCGGCCCGCGCTGTAGGAGATCCATCTCGAGAGCGGTCCGGAGGCAAAGCCGTCGACATTGACGGCAAACAGGCCGAACGTGGTTTGCGTCAGCAGCAGACCGACCATGGCGAGAATGCTCAGTGCGCCGAGCGGATTGTGGCCGAGAGACGCTGTACCTGTGTCGTCATGGCGTCCGAAAAGTTTGCGCACGTACCGAACCGTCGCCCTCGGCCCTCGCACGAATTGACTGAAACGGGAGGTCTCGGCGCCCCAGAACCCCCAAGCCAACCGGAACCACACCGCGGCAAGCATTCCGTAGCCTGCGAGCCGGTGCCATTGCATGTGATCGCTTTTCGCGGTCCACCAGCAGATGGCGAACAGAGTCACGATCGACCAATGTGCGAGCCGGGTCGGCAGGTCCCAGACCCGAACTTGCCGGGCCGCCGTCAGGCGTTCTGCCACGGCGGGCTACCACCAACTGCCGTGGGCGCGGAACCGGCTGTGGCAACTGCCGCAGGCGTGACCGAGTGCCCGAGCATCAAACATCAGAGCACGCCGATCATGGCGCGCGGCGGCTTGGTTCAGGCTCTGAGCCCGCATCAGCAGCACGTGGGCGGCCTGGGCGAACGCCTGCGGGTTCTTCCAGATCGCGGCGCTCGCCCGGGTCTTCACACCATGACCCTGCCCGCTGCCCGGTGGAAACCAGCTCGGCAATGCGCTGGCGAGACGTTCCAGCGTCTGTGCGTCGCTGCCGATTGCGGTCCAGTTCAAGTGTGATCTGCCGAATTGATCGCGCAGCGATTTGGCAGTTCGGCCAATCATGCGGAAATGTTCCTGGCGAGCATGCACGATCTGCGCAAGCCCGGCAGCGCGGGCGCTGCCGACGGCCCCGAGGAGCATCGCGGCGCTGACCAGAAATACACGAATACGATCAGTACTGTTCAGGATGGGAATGAAGCGCATGGTTCTCGACTTTTCAATTCAATGGACACGATAGCTTGGTAACGGTTGCCCGGATGACGGAACAGGGCCGTTCTGTTCAATTCTCAATTCAGGAATCGCCGGATCGATGCCCGCGGCGATGCCGTCGAGCACAAACCCGGATTCGGCTGCGTGCGGAGAACGCTGATAGGATACAGAAGCTTCTGCGCACAGGAGGCGGATTCGTGCCGCGTCGGCGCGGACCGACACTTTGAGAGGCCATGCGGCCCTCCCTGCGTCTGCTCACGTCGCGTTCGCTTGAGCAGACTCGGGACTCAAGCAGACCCGCGGAACGGATTACAGGATGCATTCGAGGGAAGATGCCGTTTCGATGGACTCGCAGGCGTGGCAATTGGACCTCTGTGCGTTCCCCGAGTTCGCATTGCATGAGCGACAATCGACTCCGGCGTTATCGGGGGACGACGTCGTGACCGTATTGCCGTCGATCCTCACTCAGGACGCAAGCCCCCGCGGGCTCTTGCCGTGTGCGATCTACGCACTCAGTCGCAGCGAATCTGCAGCATCTTCACCACACAGTTCTGCGAACCAGCGTAACGTGGAATTGTGACAGTCTCGAGTCGCCGTTGTGCCCTGAATGGGGCTCGACTGTCGCCCCGATGGGCTGGGTTGCAATCGGGCGGCGAGGTCGCCCGATTGCAACCTAGCGGACGAACATCCGATTGCATTGCGCGTGGTCCCGATGCGCGATGCGGTCTATGCGGTCTCGGCTAGGGGGCGGCGGCCTCAATATGCATGCAGGCACGCCAAGACGAGCAGAAATTCCACGCAATCGCTGACGCTGTGGCCCAGCATGGGCGCGACGATGCTCTGGGACTTCTCGAGCCAGTACGCGTAGAGCACTGCAATCGAAAATGCGTAGATTTGCTGCCCCAGAGCCAGCGGCCATGAAACCACGAAGAAACTGGTCGCGTGCAGCAGTGCGAAAATGATCGCAACGATGATGCCCGCCCAGTCCATGGTGAAGCGGCCGATGTGTGCTTTGCCGGGCATGGCGACTGCGAGGTACGTGACCAGCAATGCGCGAGTCGGAATCTCCTCCGTGGGCCCAACGTAGACCTCGAAAGCGAGCCAGCGCCAGACACTGTCGCTGTGCAGCGGGTAACCCGGTGGCCAGCCGGCATGCGCAAAGGTGTGAGCCACGAACTCTGGGGCGTAATCGACCAGCCACATCAGTACACCGAACGCCGCACTGATCAATACTGCCGGCCCGATATATGTGCGGCCTCGCGGCCAATGCAATCCGTAGTCTGCCGGTGCAATCCGGAATTTGAGGATCGCGATCGCAAGCAGCCCGAGGAGCAGCATGAACGTGTGCTGCATGAAGACCCAATCTACGAGGGACTGCTGCGGCGTCGGGATGCGCAGAATCCGGGCGGCCAGCATCGATAGCGCCCCTGCCCCGAACACGACGGCGATGCTGAGGCCGACTGCAACGAGCAGCGGGCCTGGCTTGAGTCGGAACGGTGCCTCGTCGGCTCCTTCACTCCTATTCATGCGCCAAGCCTATCGCTACGGCCCCGTGTCGTCTTATCAGCTTGCGTGCGCCGGTCAGCGCGCCGGCGCATGAGCTTCCTGGATAGGGTGAGTCGCACTGTCTGTCCGGATGACCGTCCCTTGTACGGTGCGCGGACAGCGTGTACTCATGGTCTGCGGAGATCCGTCCCCACGAAAATAAGCAAAAACAGAGAGATACGTGGTTCTCGATGCTCGGGCACGGCTCCCGCTCACGTCAGGGCGCATTGTCTCCGCCACACCCGAGGTTCTCACCATGAACACCATCCGAAAACTGCTGGCCGCCATCCCGGCATTGCTCGCGACCGCGATCACTGCCGGCGTGATCTTCGTGTCCTTCCCGGCGGCAACTTCGCGCTTGCTCGCAACCGCGCCCATGGCTTTGCTGACTCCGCCGGCACTTTCTGCCGCGGGACGCGTCGCTCGGAAATGAACCTGAGTACAAATGTGCAGCGTTCGTCGCCACGCGCGCGCTGGTGACATGCGCACCCCAATGGAGTACGGCTGGAGGCGCTCGTGCGGATGCGCCAGAACCGTGCCGGCGCTGGGGAACCGTCCGTGTGCGGGCTTCTATAGGAGGCGCAAGTGCGATAGGGCCGCCAAGCGACGCTGGGTGCGCGGCTTGGCGGCCCGAGGCAAAGGCAGGAGTCTGCTCTCCTGAGATGCTACCGTGTCGCGCCGACCCGATCGGCCTTCAGTGTGCTGCTGTAAAAGTGATTCAAAGTGGCATGCATCGCTTTCAGCGCACTCGGGTTCAGATAAATCATGTGTCCCGATTTGAAGTACGCGAAGGTGATGTGCTTGCGCAGCTTTGCGCTGAGCATCGCGTGATCCAAATCGTATTCAGTCTCATGGAACGGCGTGGCGAGATCAAAGTAGCCGTTCTCCGAGAGCACACGCAGATAGGGATTCTTGCGCATCGCAGATGCAAGATTGCCCGCAACATACGGCAACGGCAGGTGATCGTGCTTCCAATCCCACTTCTTGAACGCCTGGTTGCTTTCTTCCTTGTACATGCGGTTCGAGTGGTACTTCAGGACGTTGTGCAGGTACCACTCGAACGCTGCGGTGAACGGCGTGCCAGTGAACTGGTTGGACGGATCGAACGAATTCCGTGAGCTGACTTCGCTCTTATCCGACGCGGCGAAGCGGGCGTCGTACCGACCGATGTGCTCCCCTTCGGGCAGCAGCAGCTGCTTACGGAAATGCGCCGGCGAAACGCGCAGCTTGGCGCGTTCCAGATACTCAACCGGCAGCCCCGTGAAGTGATGCAGCTGCTGCGCGAGTGCGTCCAGCTGACTCCTCGGCAGGCGGTCCCCCTGACGCAGTGCCTGCGCGTAGGGTCCGTCTGCGAATTCCCGGGCCTGCTGCACGAACCCCGAGAGGCTCGCGGGCTTGTTCGTCAGCCGATCGTGATACCAGGCAATTGCGGCATACGAAGGCAGGTAGAACACATACTTGTTGTCTGACCCCGGCATCCAGTCGAAGTAGTTCAGCACAGAAGACTGCAGGATTACGCCGTTCAGTGCGATCCCCTGATTCTGAAGGTAGTCCGCGAGCGCCGCTGAACGCGTCGTGCCATAGCTCTCGCCATAGAGGAATTTAGGCGACTGCCAGCGATTGTACTTCTTGAGGTAGCGGTAGATGAACTGGCCGAACGACTTCACGTCCTGATCGACGCCCCAGAACATCTTGCCCTTGCCCTTACCTACAACGCGGCTGTAGCCAGTTCCCATCGCATCTATGAAGACGAGATCGGAATCGTTCAACAGGCTGTAGTGACTCGGTGTGATCGAGTAAGGTGCCGGCGGCGTTGCTTCGCCGTTCCTCATGTTGACCCGGTACGGGCCGAGCCCCCCCATCTGGATCCAATCAGATGACGCGCCGGGTCCGCCGTTGTAGAGGAACGTCACCGGACGATTGGCCGTGTTACGGACGCCGTTCTCGGTGTATGCAACGTAGAACATGCTGCCGATCGGCTGGTTCTGCTTGTTGCGCAGCAGGATCGTGCCGGCGGTGGCGGTGTAGTGAATCGTCTGGCCGCCGATGGTCACGCTGTGCTGGGTGCTGACCGCGCGCTCTTTGGGTATCGGTATTGGCGGTGTCTTGACGGGTTTCGGCGGCGCAGCGAACGCAGCTGCAGACACCATCAACAAGCACAGAGACGGCAGGGCGATCAGACGTGGCATGCGGCACTCTCTCATGATCGGGTTAATGAATGGTCTGGCATTAGAGCATAAAATGCGACGACACGTTCACTCGCCGGGTCGAGGTGTATCTCCGGAAGCGCCGGCGCGTGCAAATATAGCTTGAGGCTGTTTGCGTACTCTGACTGCGCGTACGGCGGCAGGAAAAATTCCCTGTCGGAGTCGGGCTAATTGCGGGGATTCGCCCGGCTGCGCTCGCGGGCGCGGCGCCGGCTAAAGTCCTGTTCCAACATCTTCGTTTCCATTAAGCTGCGGCAGCTCGCCGCTGGCGGCCGCCTCAGTGGGCGGCGCCTTGCCCGCCAGAGCAAATATTTCGTCATCACAAGGTCTGCTGCGTATGAAATCGATCCGCTTCGCTTTGCTGGCCGCGATTGCATGTGCAGGAGCACTTCCAGTGCTCGTGCAGGCTCGGCAACTCACGGATGCCGATTACGCGCGAGCTGCCAAATTTCTTCTCGATAGCACGGATCCACTGGTCGGTCATTTCGTCGATCCCCGGGTGGACCACGAGGTGCGCCGGGTCAAGTGGCTCGATACGACGCACTTCTGGTATCGCGATCACGATGCGGCAGGTGACCGGATCCTGGAGATGGACGCGGTGAGTGGCAAGGTGTCGCCAGCATTCGACGCGCAGAAGCTGGCCGCGGCCTTGGGCAAAGCACGCGGCAAGCCAATGAACCCCCAGAGGTGGCCGGCGTTCGGGTTCGACTTTCACTGGCTCGGACACGACTCGCTCGCAGTGCGTCTGGGCAAGAAACACTATCGGTGCGACCTCGCCGGTGCCGGCGTGTGCACGCTGCGAACCGAAGGTTCATCGAAGCATGCAAAGTTCCACTACGTGGCACATTCGCGTGCGCCGGACAAGAAGCTGCGAGTCTTCATCCGCAACTGGAATCTCTGGGTGAGGAACGTCACCACCGGGAAGGTGACTCAGCTGACCACGAACGGCGTGAAGAATTACGGTTATGGGATGAAGAAGGACGGTGGTTCGGTTGTGCGCTGGTCGCCCGACTCGCGCAAGCTGGTGGCCTTCCGCATCGACCAGCGCAAGGTCAAGGACATGTACACGATCGTGACCCGGGTGGGACATCCGACGTTGCAGACTTGGCCGTACCCGCTGCCCGGCGACAAGCATGTGTTCATGGTTCACCCGGTGGTCATCGACATTTCGACTCGCAAGGTCGTACCAGTGCGGATGGCGCCTGAACAGCGCCTGGGGAGCTGGAGCGATGCGCAGTGGTCGCCGCACGGGAAGACTTTTGCGCTAGTGTCGACCTCACGGAATGAGCAGCACGAGTGGTTTCGTGTGGCTGAAGCGGTGACGGGCGCGGTGCGCACGGTGTTCGAATACACGGCTAAGGACTATTACCAGGGCTGGTACGGCCGTCCGGATTGGCAGTATCTGCCCGAAAAGGGCGTGATCATCTGGCCGACCGAGCAGAACAACTGGATGAATCTGTATCTGTACAGTCTCAAGACGGGCAAGATGCTGCACCCGATTACCCGCGGAAGGGGCGACGTCATCCAGGTGCCGTACGTCGACCGCAAGACCGATACCTTGTGGTACGTGGGAGTCGGACGCACGCCGGGCATGAACCCGTATTACCGGCAGCTGTTCAAGGTGAATTTCCTCACTGGCAAGACGACTCTGCTCACGCCTGAGAATGCAGACCACATCGTTACGATGGCGCCGGACGGGAAGTACTTCGTGGACTCCTATTCGACGCCGATCACGCCGCCGGTGGCGCTGTTGCGGGCGTCGCTGAACGGGCACGTCATTGCCACGGTGGCGCGAACCAATATCGCGCGGCTGAAGGCCATGGGTTGGGTGCCCCCGGTGCCGTTCACCGTGACGGCGCGAGACGGCAAGACGACCCTGTACGGAATGCTGTACAAGCCGACCAATTTCAATCCGCACAAGAAGTATCCGATCATCGATTTCGTCTACCCGGGACCGCAGATCGGATCCATTGCGACCTGGAGCTTCCGTTCCGAGCGTGGCAGCCACCAGGCGCTCGCCGAACTCGGATTCATCGTCGTGACGCTCGACGGCATGGGGACTCCGTATCGCTCGGCGAGCTTCCAGCGGTATTGGTACGGCGACATGGGTGATGACACCATTCCGGATCAGGTCACCGCCATCAAGCAGCTGGCGGCCCGATACCCATGGATGAACATTCATCGCGTCGGCATCTGGGGGCATTCCGGGGGTGGTAATGCCACCGTGTCGGCGATGCTGCATTACCCGGATTTCTTCAAGGTGGGCTGGGCCGAGAGCGGCAATTACGACAACCGCGATTATTATTACGGCTGGGGCGAGAAGTGGCAGGGCCTGCTCGTCAAACACAAGAACGGCACCACCAACTACGACAATCAGGCAAGTGAGCTGCTGGCGAAGAATCTCAAAGGACGTCTGATGCTGGTGACCGGCTCGATCGACAACAACGTACCGCCGAGCAATACGTTCCTGATGGTCAACGCACTGATGAATGCGAACAAGAACTTCAGCATGCTGGTGGTTCCGAATGAGAAGCATCACTACGGGTCGCACACGCCCTACGTGACGCGGCGCTGCTGGGACTTCTTCGTCCGCTATCTGGCCGGGAACACTCCGCCGCACGAGTTCAATGGGATGCCGAAAGGCCTCGACAAATGATCGGCGCGCTCATCGGGTGAATGCGATGGTCCCGGGCACGGACTGAGCGGCGTCCGTGACCGTCCATTCGTCCTCAGTGGGCGCAACCGCGACGTTCAGCCCAGCGAGGACGATCCGGCAGACGTGATGCTGCGGAACGCCAAGGCTGGCGCGAACATGAGTGGCAAGTGCCCTCCTCCTGCCGCCTCGACCTCCGACGCCTGGGTCCGGGACCGTGC
>JAPTUI010000462.1 GCA_028067895.1 Pseudomonadota bacterium
ATCGAGTTCCCGGTGCACCCGATCCAGGAGACGAGCCGCCGACCGACCGCCGCACTCGACCGCAACCTCGCCTACCTCGGACTGGTCGAGGTGCTGCACGGCTATCCGCTCGATGGCGTCGTGCTCACGATCGGCTGCGACAAGACCACGCCCGCGTGCCTGATGGCCGCCGCCACGGTCGACATCCCGGCCGTGGCGCTCTCGGTCGGACCGATGCTCAACGGCTGGTTCGAAGGCAAGCGGGTCGGCTCCGGAACCATCGTCTGGGAGTCACGCCAGCTGCTCGCTGCCGGCAAGATCGACTACGACGGCTTCATGCAACGCGTCACCGCCTCGACCTCCTCGACCGGCTATTGCAACGTCATGGGCACGGCGAGCACGATGAATGCCATCGCCGAGGCGCTCGGCATGCAGCTGCCGGGCTCCGCGGCAATCCCCGCCCCGCATCGGGAGCGCGCGCAGATCGCGTATGAGACCGGCGAACGCATCGTGCAGATGGTGCACGAGGATCTCAGACCCTCGGCCCTCATGACGCGCGATGCGTTCCTCAATGCCATCGTGGTGAGCTCCGCCATTGGCGGCTCAACCAATGCGCCGATCCACCTAGCGGCGATCGCGAGGCACATGGGCGTCGAGCTCACCCTCGAGGACTGGCAGACCTACGGGTACGAAGTGCCGCTGCTGGTGAACCTGCAGCCGGCCGGGGAATATCTGGCCGAGGACTTCCACCGCGCCGGCGGCGTGCCCGCCGTGGTCAATCAGCTGATGCAGCGCGGGCTGATCCGTGAGCAGGCCCTGACCGCCAACGGCCGCACGCTCGGGGAGAACTGCCGCGGCCGCCCGATCACCGACCCCGAAGTCATCCGCACGATCGATCGGCCGCTGAAGGACAACGCCGGGTTCATCGTGATGCGCGGCAACCTGTTCGATTCAGCCATCATGAAGACGAGCGTGATCTCGGAGGACTTCCGGCAGCGTTACCTGAGCAATCCGAAGGATCCGGACGCATTCGAGGGGCCGGTGGTGGTGTTCGACGGTCCGGAGGACTACCACAAGCGCATCGACGACCCGGCGCTCGGCATCGATGCGCACACTGTGCTGGTGATGCGCGGCACGGGGCCGATCGGCTATCCGGGCTCCGCGGAAGTGGTCAACATGCGCCCGCCGAGCTACCTGATCAAACAGGGCATCAGCGCCCTGCCGTGCATCGGCGATGGTCGCCAGTCCGGCACGTCCGGCTCACCGTCCATTCTCAATGCCTCGCCTGAAGCAGCAGCCGGCGGTGCGCTGGCGCTGCTGAACAGCGGCGATCGGGTCCGGATCGATTTGCGCAAACGCCAAGTCACCGTGCTGATCGCCGCGCAGGAACTCACCGCGCGGCGCGCGGCGCTCGATGCCGCCGGCGGCTACCGCTTTCCGGCCTCCCAGACGCCGTGGCAGCAGATCCAGCGGGCCATGGTCGGGCAGCTCGGCGAGGGCATGATTCTCAACGGTGCGGAGCAGTTCCAACGCGTCGAGGCCCGCTTCGGCGTACCGCGCGACAATCATTGAACGTTTCGCGGCTTGACGATCCCGAGGCAGGGTCCTACCGTCCGGCACGAGGCCTCAACGGGCTCGTGCCGGGAGACTCCCATGACCGCCAGCCGTCCACCCCTGCCTCCGTTCACCAGCGAAAGCGCCGCCGTCAAAGTGCGCGCGGCCGAAGACGCCTGGAACAGCCGCGATCCGCAGCGCGTATCACTCGCCTATACCGAAGACAGCCGGTGGCGCAACCGCTCGGAATTTCTCACCGGGCGGGCCGCCATCGTCGAATTCCTCACCCGCAAATGGGCCAAGGAGCTCGATTACCGCCTGATCAAGGAAGTGTGGGCCTTCACCGGCAATCGGATTGCCGTGCGCTTCGCCTACGAATGGCATGACGCGCACGGTGCCTGGTTTCGCGCCTACGGTAACGAGAACTGGGAGTTCGATGAGCACGGGCTGATGCGCCGGCGCATCGCCAGCATCAACGACCTGCCGATTGACGACTCGGAGCGCAAATTTCACTGGCCGCTCGGTGCACGCCCGGCCGAACATCCGGGGCTCAGCGACCTGGGGCTCTGAGCGCAGCCGCGGATGGTCCGCTGCGAGCGCAGCGTTTGGCCCGCAGAAGTCTGCAACTCGCTCCCTAGCGGGTCTCTGAGGACACCTGCGCACCCGTGCCGCTCAGCGTTGTTCCCTCATGTGCGCCACCGCGCAGAGGAAAGCGCGAGATCCCCGTTGCGCCGCAACGCCGGAACGATGCGATTCTGCGGGGAAACGTCAAACCGCTGGGCGGGCGAAGAGCCCTGTCGACTCTGTCGCGAGAAACACATATTACCGCGAAGGCTACCCGCCGTGGCTTGGCGGACTTAGAGGGTGTCCACGTTGAAGCGAACTGGGAGGTGAGCAACCCCGGCGGTTTAAATCACCCCGCAGCGGAATTTCCGCCGGTCCAAAAAACGCTCAGACCCCCGCGATTGCATCGGCTCGAAAAGCTGGATATCGACACTGCCTCATTAAACACCTCTGCCGCCAGGCCAGCGGGACGTGACGCGGATCCGAGACGCTATTCAAATCGACCAAGCGACGCCAGTCCGGCTGATCCGTGCGAACCGGATAGAAGGGTCCGCGGGACCGCGGTCATGCACGCGCTACGAGCCACAGCCGAGTGCAGGGTCAAGCCTGGATGCCGGCCCGTAGTTCCTCAGATCAATCCTCCGGCGCAGCTAAAGAGACGCTCGGAAGAGCCAATCGATCGACTTTGCGTACGAATTGGGCGCGACGTTTCGCGAAGGATCTTACGATTAGCGGTGTTACTTGAACTGTCACTAACTTCAATAATTTCTCTATGAACCGTCGCGACAATCCCTACGCGCCCGGAGCCGGCTACAGTCTCCCGAGCCGGCCGGCCGTGATCGCCTGATCGAGAGCGCCTCGACGGATATGGACCCTCTACTCGATCATCGCGCCGCCCAAGGCATGACGCTCCTCGGATTGCGGGGCGTCGGCAAGGCCGTGGTTCTGAATCGACTCTAGCGTGCTGCCTCGGACAAAGGCATCCAGACCACGAAGCTCGAAGCGCGGGCGCGAATTCTCACGCCTACGTGAGGCCCGCGACCGCAGCCCCCAGCCCGGCGAGGACGCACCGATCACCGTCGAGCACCCGGGCCTCGGTGCCGAAACGCGCGAGCGCGCGCGCATAGCGCTCCGTCAGCGCCGGCTCGCCGATGAGCGTCGGCACCGAGCCCGAGGCCTGCAGATGCGCGCGCATGCTGTGCACTTCAGCGCCGATCAGCAGCCCCGAGAGCAGCGAGCGGGCCCAGCCGGCGGTGCGCCCCTCGACCAGCTGCGCTGAGCGTGTCTCGAACAGGTTTGCCGCCAGATCGAAGCGCGCCGCATTGCGCAGACCCACTTCGAACCCCTCCTCGTCCGGCTCGCCGCCCCTCCCGACGCGCAGCAGCGAGGAGCGGGTGCTCAGCAGTTCGAACAGCTCGCCGGTGAAATACGTCTGCAGCCGCGCAATCCGTCCGTCACGCACCTCTACCCACTTGCAGTGCGTGCCCGGCAGCACCAGCATGCGCCGTCCGGCCGCGAGTGCCGGTTCGAGCGCCAGCGCTCCGAAGATCTGCGTCTCCTCCCCGCGCATCACGTCGGCCACGTCGCGAAAATTCTGTGCCTGGATACCGGCCAGCACGGTGAGGGTGTCGGCGCCGGCGCGCACCGCAGCGGCTCCCGCACGCCACTGCGCCAAGGTCGCCGGGGCGCGCACATAGGGAACTTCCACCAGTCCGTTGCGCGATCCTGCCATGCCGCACAGCACCGTGCGCTCGAGCGTCATGCGCGCCTGCCACGGGGCAAGCACCCCCGCGAGCACATCGGCTGGCGCCTCGGCACCGAGCGCTGCGATCCCCGGGCCCTCACGCCGCTCGACGATGGCGCCGTCGATCTGCAGAAACGCGCGCAGGCGGCTGCTGCCCCAGTCGCACAGCACCCGCGCTGCACCTTGCTCATCCGCCGCGTCGATCCCGCTCACCGTCGCTCCTCCACCACTCAGGCGCACGCGACCTGGGCCAGCGGCTGCGCGAGGCCTGGCGCCGGAGCATTGAACCAGAACACATCGCCCGCCAATGGCTGCGCGGCACGCTCGGCCGGTGAGAGACCCCGCCGGGCCGTCGTCACGTAGGCCGTGCGCAAATCCACGCCACCGAACGCCACCTTCGTCACCTGTGAGCACGGCAGACTCACGGTTGCAAGCAGGCGGCCGTCCGGGGAATAGCGGCGCACCGCCCAACCGGACCACAGCGCCACCCAGAGACACCCCTCGGCGTCGACCGCGGTGCCGTCGGGATACCCCGCGGCAGGCTCGATCTGCACCAGCACGCGCTTGTTCGTGAGCACATGCGGCTCGGGCCGGTCGAAGGCATACACCGCGCGGCCGGGGCTGTCGGTGTGATAGAAGGTCCGGCCGTCCGGGCTGAAGGCCGGACCGTTGGTGACCACGTAGCCACGGTCGAGCGGCACGCAACGTCCGTCGGCGGCCAGGCGGTACAATACCCCGCTCGCCGTTTGCTCCGGATCGTGCATCGAGCCGAACCACAGGGCCCCTTCGGGGCTGACGCAGCCATCATTGAGGCGGTTCTCGGGCAGATGGGCCTCGATCGCGCTCAGCAGCGTGAAGCGGCCGCTCGCCGGATCGAACAGATACAGCCCGTCCTTCAGACCCACCACGAAGCCGCCGCCGGCCCGGGCGGCCAGAAATCCCGGCGGCGACGGCGCCGTCCAACTCTGATGTTCGGCGCGCTCCGGCCGCAGCCGGTGCAGGCGCAGACCTTTGATGTCGACCAGCCACAGCGCCGCCTCGGAGGCAACCCACAGCGGGCCTTCGCCCAGTTCGGCGCCGAGTGAAAAGGCGTGCTCGGCTCGCATCACGGACAACCGGCCATCGGCAGTCGCAGGACGCTGGACATCCTCGCCTCGCGGCGGACGGACCGCACACCCAAGACCTGCAAGAAATCACCTCTGGGCCGCCGAGGCGGTCTGGCCGTCATACGTCTGATTAGTCTGATTATTAGATCGGCAGCCGTCAAGCCGCGCCCTGAGCCGCCCGGCGCTCGCCGTAGTACTCGCAGAACCACTCGACGAAGCGGCGCACCCCCTCCTCCACGGGCGTTGCGGGACGGTAACCGACGTCTCGCGCGAGATCTTCCACGTCGGCGCACGTCTCCGGGACGTCGCCCGGCTGCAGCGGCAGGAAGCGCTTCTCAGCCTGGCGGCCGAGGCATTGCTCGAGCACCTCGATGTAGCGCATCAGCTCGACCGCCTGGTGGTTGCCGATGTTGTAGAGGCGATAAGGCGCTCTGCTCGTGGCCGGATCATGCGTCGCACCGTTCCAGTGCGGATCGGGCTCAGCGATATGCTCGCAGGCCCGCACCACGCCCTCGGCGATGTCGTCCACGTAGGTGAAGTCGCGCTTGTGCCGGCCGTTGTTGTAGACGTCGATGGGCTTGCCGTCGAGGATGTTGCGGGCAAACTGGAACAACGCCATGTCGGGCCGGCCCCACGGACCGTAAACGGTGAAGAAACGCAGTCCCGTCGTCGGCAGAGCGAACAGGGCCGAGTAGCTGTGCGCCATGGCCTCGTTGGCCTTCTTGGTCGCCGCATAGATCGACAGCGGATGATCCGCACCGCGGTGTGGCGAGAACGGCATGTCGGTATTGGCGCCATACACCGAGCTGGTCGAGGCATAAACCAGATGCTCGACGCCGTTGTGCCGGCACCCCTCGAGCACCGTCAAAGTCCCCGCGACATTGCTGCGCACGTAACTGTAGGGGTCTTGCATCGAATAGCGCACCCCGGCCTGCGCGGCGAGGTGAATCACCCGCGCGAAGCGCTCGGCGGCAAAGAGGCGCGCCATCGCCGGCTCATCGGCGATGTCGAGGCGGATGAAACGAAAGCCGCTCGCCTGATGCAGCAGCTTCAGGCGAGCCTCCTTCAGAGCGACGTCGTAGTAATCGTTGAGGTTGTCGATGCCGACCACCTCGTGCCCGCGCGCCAGGAGCTTCTGGGCGGTGTGAAAGCCGATGAATCCAGCCGCACCGGTGACGAGAATTTTCATGGTTCCTCTTCAGGCCTCGACGACCGCGCGCTGCGGCCCGTTGCGTCTCGGGTCGCATTGTAGCGGTCCGCGCCGTCGGTGCGCCGGGCATTGCGTCGCAGCGCACCGACGGCACTGCTACGACGGCTCGGTCCGAAGCGGCGGTACAGCCGGCGCCGCGGCGACTGCTCGCGTCTTCCCGGTGATGATGATCACGACGCTCGCGATCACGAGCACGGTGCCGAAGACGGTCCGCGCATCGAGCGATTCGCTGCCGAACACATAGCCGATGATGACCGCGACCAGCGGGTTGACATAGGCATAGGTACCCACCTTGGTGGGTGACTCATGGTGAATCAGCCAGGTGTAGGCGCCGAAGGCGAGCAGCGATCCGGCCACGATGAGATACGCGAGGGCCACCCAGGCCCGCACGGAAACGGCCATCGGGTCAAAACCGCGCTCCTGCCCGAACAGCAGCGCGGCAACGCCCAGCAAGAGCCCACCGGCCAGCATCTCGGTCCCGGCCGTCATCGTCTTCGCCGGCGGCAGCGGCAGCCGCCGCATCAGCACCGAGGCGATCGACCAGCTCAGAGCGGCGATCACCAGCCCGAGCGCCGAGAGCCAGTAGATGGGCGCGCCGGAGAGCCCCACCGACGGGTCGACCAACACCACGACGCCCCCCAAACCAACGATCAGCGCCGCGGCGAGCCGCAGCGTCAGCCGCTGGGTGCGCAGCCAAAGGATCTCCGCAACCGCCGTGAAGGCTGGAATCGTGGCGAGCATCACCGCTGCCATCCCGGAGTGAACCCGACGCTCGGCGGTAAACAGCAGCCCATAGTCGATGACGAACATGAGGAATGCGAGCAGTACGATCGAGCCCCACTGGCGCAGCGTCGGCAGACGCTGCCGGCGGGCGAGCGCCCAGGCACACATCGCCGCCCCGGCGACCGTGAAGCGGATCGCCGCGAGCAGCAGGGGCGCCACCTCGCGCACTCCGACACGGATCGCGAAATAGGTGGAACCCCAGACGAGATAAATGATCCCGAATGCGGTCAGGGTCTTGAGCTTGCTGGGCACGAGGCGCTCCAGGCGGCCAGGGGACGGTGCGAGGGGGGAACGGGTCCGATCATACCGCAGCGCTGCACTCAGCCCCGGTCCGCCCGTTCGACCCCCGGCAGCGTGCGGTAAGTCACAGATCGGCGTTCCGGACGCGGAGTTTTACCTCGCGCGGCCGAAAAACTGAATCGATTGCGAAGCGTGCGTCCGCGCTTCAGGGGATGCTCCGACCATGGGATATTGGCTGCTCACGCCGCTGCTGCTCGCCGCCGCCGCCGTCGTACTCCGACCGGCACTGCGCCGTGCGTTCGGCGCGGCAGTCGGCAGCCAGGCCGCCGGCGGTGAGACGGCCGCCGACGCCCCGCCCGAGCCGCAGTCTGCCCCCGCCGCGGCGCCCCCCTCCGAGGCGCAGGCCCCCGCGCCCGTCCCCATCGCGGCCGCGGTCCCCGTCCCTGCAGCCGTATCCGCGCCATTGGACGCCGCCGAGGTATTCGCGCGGCTGCGCGCCCTGGAACTCGGTCTCAGCACGCCGCCCGGCGCGCAGGCCGAGGACGAACGTAAGGTCGCACAGGCGCTCGGTGCCATCGGGGATGCGGCTGCGGAGCGGCGCTACTTCCCGCGCCGACCGAACCTGCTGCCGCAATTGATGCACGCGATCCACGACGAGTCCGTCGCACGGCGTCAGCTGGTTGCGATCATCGCCCGCGATCCGGCGCTGGTCGACAGTCTGCTGCGCATGGCAAACAGCTCGTTCTACCGCCTCAGCCCGCAGCCGGTGGAATCCATCGAACGGGCGGTCGCAGTCCTCGGCAGCGACGGACTGCGCTCGGTCATCGCCACGGCGCTGATGCAGCCGATCTTCAATGCGGTCGCCGCTGCCGAGTTCCCGAGATTCCCGCAACTGGTCTGGGAGCACGCCCTGCGCTCGGCGCAGGCTGCGGTGGTGCATGCGGCCGTCGCCGAGCGCATCGAGCCGTTCACGGCCGAGCTGCTCAGCCTGATCAGCGGCATGGCGGAAATCGTGCTGTTCCGTGCGGTGCGCGCCCGATGTGCCGCAGCGAGCGGCGGCGGAGCGGGCGCCGCC
>JAPTUI010000517.1 GCA_028067895.1 Pseudomonadota bacterium
CATGCAGACGCAGCCGGGTGAGGGCAGTGAATTCACCATCCGCCTGCCGTTCACGCTCGCGATCAGTCATGCGCTGATCGCGCGGGCCGGCGATGAACTCTATGCGCTGCCGCTGCCGACCGTCGAGGGCGTGCTGCGCCTGCCGCTCGAGCAGGTCAACCAATATCTCGCCGCGGAGTCTGCGCCGTTCGAGTACGGCGGGCAGCGCTACCGGTTTCAGCATCTGGCCGTGTTCATCGGCCTGCCGCCCTCGCCGCTGCCGAGCGAGGACGCCACGGTACCGGTGGTACTGGTGCGCGCCGGGGAGCACTCCACGGCGATCGTGGCCGATGAGCTGCTCGGCAACCGCGAGATCGTGGTGAAGTCGGTCGGCCCGCAGATCGCCGGCATTCGCGGCATCTCCGGGGCGACCATTCTCGGCGACGGCCGGATCGTCATCATTCTGGACATCGGCGCGCTGGTGCGCGCCGAGTGGCGCGGCCGCGGTCTGGCGCCGGCCGAGCGCGACCCGGCCGACCGGCGCATCCTCGCGATGGTGGTGGACGATTCGATCACGGTCCGGCGGGTGACGCAGCGGCTGCTCGAGCGCAACGGCATGCGGGTGCTGACGGCCCGGGATGGCATGGACGCGGTCGCACTGCTGCAGGATCAGGTGCCCGACATCATCCTGCTCGACATCGAGATGCCGCGCATGGACGGCTACGAGGTCGCCGCACACGTGCGCAACGACCCGCGGCTGCGCGCGGTGCCGATCATCATGATCACCTCGCGGGTCGGAGAGAAACACCGTGCGCGGGCGATCGAGTTCGGCGTCGACGATTACCTCGGCAAGCCGTACCAGGAGACCGAACTGCTCGAAGCGATCGCTCCGCTGGTCGAGCGCGCCCGTGGAACGTTGCACGGCGATGACTTCGGTGCGGCCGACGCGGCCGCGGCGCAAGGCGAGTGACGGGGGAACGATGGCCGAGCGGGTCCAGGAAATCTACAGTCTGCTCATTCCGCTCGCGGAAGGTCGGCTGATCGTGCCGCGTGCCTGTGTTGCGGAAGTGGCCGGATTGCCGGTGCCTTCGGAGATGACCGGTGCGCCGCCGTGGTACATCGGCACGGTGCCGTGGAACGGCCGGCCGGTGCCGCTGGTCTCCTTCGAGGGGGTCTGCGGGCGGAGCATTCCGCCGGGCTCGGGGCGCTCGCGCATGGTGGTCTTCGTGGGCCTCGGAACGCGCCTGGCGCACTTCGCCATCGTCTCGCAGGGGTTTCCGCAGCTGGTACGGCTGAGCTCGGATGTGATCCGCCCGGGCAGTGCGACGTTTCCGGAGCGCGCCCCGGTGCTCTGCCAGCTGCGCATGGCCAACGAGACGCCGCTGGTGCCGGACCTGGAGCGCCTCGAGGCGCTGATCGCGGACGAGACGCGCTTCGCGGCCTGAGCCGGCGGGGCGAGCGTGAACGTGGGCGGGGCTTGAGAAACGCCTCAAGGTCCGGCCCGATCGGCCGATGTTAATCGAGAGGAGTCGAATCAATCGCCCCGCCTCGCGCGGGTCTCGCTGGCCATCGGCTGGGATGCCGTGCAGCCTCGAACGCATCCCAGTGCAGGACCGGTCCCCGGCGCCCGTGTGAACTTCTCGGCTTTACCCGACTTTGTGGCCATAGGCGGTCTGGTCGCCGTCTTCTGGACGCTGCTGCGCCGTACCCGCCAGAGCCGCCTGAATTTCTGGCTGGTCGGCTGGGTGCTGCTGCTGGTGCACATCATCGCGCTGTTCGTGGCCGCGAACACGGCCGGCAGCGCCGATGGTGCCTATTCCGTTGCGATCGCGATGCTGGTGGTGATCGCCAACATTTTCATGTGGGCGAGCGGCGAGCAGCTCGAGATCCGCGCCCGCACCCTCTCGATCGCGGTCTTCAGCGCCGTACCCGATGCGGTCCTGCTGAGCTGCGTGCAGTACGGCGTCACGGCCCCCTGGATGTATGCGGCAACGACCGTCGCCGGGACCGGTTCGATGCTGTGGATGATGCGGGCCTGGCGCAGCGCGAACGGCCAACCTACGTTGCGCTGGCGGACCTCGCTGGTGCTCAGCGTCTATGCGGTGCAGGGCGCGCTGCTCGCCTTCGGTCATCCGAACGAGGCGCTCACCTGGATGCTCACCTGGCATTACCTGGCGGTCGCCGCGCTGTACCGGATGACCGCGCCGCGCGCCTCGGCCAGCGTGCGCTTCACGATGATCAGCTTCATTGCCTGGGCGTTCGTGTTTCCGGCCGCGGATCTGATGGCGGTGCTTTGGCCGCACGCGCACGTCGATGCCGAAGTCTGGAACCTGCCGAAGTTCCTGGTCGCCACTGGCATGACCTTCACGTTGCTCGAGGAGCAGCTCTCGAAGGCCGAGTACGCCTCACTGCACGATGCACTCACCGGGTTGCCCAACCGCCGCCTACTGGTGCGCCGCCTGCACGAGGCCATGGCGCGGACGAGAGCCGCAGGCCGCGAACTGGCGCTCGTGGTCATCGATCTCGATGGGTTCAAGGAGATCAACGACACGTTCGGGCACGCGGTGGGCGATGAGGTGCTGCAGTGGGCGGCGGGACAGTTCCGGGCGCGGCTCGGGACGCACGACGTGCTGGCGCGGCTCGGCGGCGATGAGTTCGCCGTCGTGCTCGCCGAACTCGGGGGCCGGGACGCCGCCGAGCGGATTGCCGCGGATCTGCGCAGCGCACTGGCCGATGGCCTGGTGGTCCGAGGGCGCCAGCTCGTGATCGGTGCCAGTGTCGGCTTCTCGCTCTATCCGGCCGACGGCGATGATGCTGATCGGCTCTACGCGGCGGCCGACCACGCGATGTACGAGCGCAAGCGCTACCGGCAGGACGCGCATGGGCCGGGCGCGCTCGAAGTACGCCTCGGCGCCTGAGGCGCCGGGCTTACTCGAGGGCCGAGAGCACGGGGGCGTGCAGCCGGCCGTTGCTGGCCAGCACCGAGGTGGTTTCCAGGGTGATCTCCCCGCCGGCGAGGTCAGTGAACGTGCCGCCCGCTTCGCGCACGATCACCACCAGCGCGGCAATATCCAGAATGTTCACGTCGGACTCGATCACCACCTCGAGCGCGCCCCGGGCGAGCAGGTGGTAGTGCACGAAGTCCCCGTAGCCGCGGATGCGGTTGACCCGGCCGATCAGCGCGCCGAGTCTCGCCCACTGCGCCGAGCGGGCGAGCGTCTTCAGATTGCCCGTCGAGATGATGCTCGCGGCGAGCTCGGTGGTCGGGCTGACGCGGATGGGACGGTCATTCAGGTACGCCCCGCCGCCGCGCTCAGCCCAGGCGATTTCGCCGTACGCCGGTGCGCTCGAGACGCCGAGGACCAGCTGCCCTGCGCGCAGCAGTGCGATCTGAGTCGAAAAGAACGGGCACTGACGCACGAATGACTTGGTCCCGTCGATCGGATCGACCAGCCACACGCTCTCGGCGCCCAGATCGTGCTGACCGGTCTCCTCACCGTAGAAGCCGTAGTCGGGGAAGCGCTCAGCGAGGAGGGTGCGGATGGTCTGCTCGGCGCGCACGTCCGCTTCGGTCACGGGCGTCTGGTCCGTCTTGGTGCGCACCTCGAGGTTGTGCTGGTAATAGCCGCCGATCACCTCGGCGGCGGCGCGGGCCGCCTCGAGGGCGGCTTGAAGTTCGGGTGAGGGCATGCGGCTCGGTCGCGTGAGGGGCCGTCAAATTGCCGTCCCGGGACGCGCCTGTCAATCGCGCGCTCTGGCACAATGCGCCCCGAGGCGAACCATGGGCAATCGACTGAGCAAAATCTACACGCGCACCGGGGATGAGGGCACCACCGGGCTCGGCGACGGGACACGGGTGCCCAAGGACAGCGCGCGGGTCGAGGCCTTCGGCACGGTCGATGAGCTCAACAGCGCGCTCGGCGTGCTGCTCGCCGTACCGGGGCTGCCGGCGGCGGTGCTCGAGTGCCTGACCGAGGTGCAGCACCAGCTGTTCGATCTCGGCGGCGAGCTGTGCATCCCGGGACACACGGTCCTCGGAGCCGAACAGGTCGAGGGCCTGGAGCGGACGCTCGATGCGTTCAACGAGGCGCTGCCGCCGCTGAAGGAGTTCATCCTGCCGGGCGGCGGCGCGGCGGCTGCTGCCTGCCACCTTGCCCGCACCGTGGCCCGGCGTGCCGAGCGCAGGGTCTGGACCCTGGCGGCCGCCGAGCCGGTCAATCCGCACGCGCTGCACTACTTGAACCGGCTGTCGGACCTGTTGTTCGTGCTGGCCCGGGTGCTCGCGCGGCACGAGCGGGGCAGCGAGGTGCTCTGGCGGCATTCGCGCTGAGGCGTGCCGCCACACTGCAACTTTCGCGCTGCGGGCGTGTTCTGGGGGCCTCTTGGACCGGAGATGCCCATGAACCGCACGTCGAGCGCCGCACTGGTCGGCCTGTTCCTTGGACTCACCGCGCTCGCCGCGCTGCCCGGCGTGGCGCATGCCGGGGATGGCACGACGGTCACGCGTACCTACCCGTGGCACTCGGACCAGCTCACCCTCGAGGTGCCCGCCGACGTGCATTACCAGCCGGCGCCCGACTGGCGTCTGACGATCAGTGCGCCCGAGCGCACGTTGCGCGAGCTCGTCGTAGAGGATGGGCGGATCAAGTCCAGGGTGCATGCCTGCTTTTCGCTGGTGCCGTTCTGCATGCGCTTCGGAACGGATATCGAGCACACCGTGCACGTGAGCATCAGCGGGCCGGCGCTGCGGGTGATCCGGGTGGACGGTGTGGCAGACCTCGAGCTCGATCAGATCCACCAGGACCGTCTCAGGCTGCAGATCGACGGCAGCGGGAAAGTCCGCGGCAGCGGTACGGTTGATGCGCTTGCCGTGACCATCGACGGTGCCGGCACCGTGCACCTGGGGCACCTGAGCGAGCAGCGCGCCCGCGTGCACATCAACGGCAGCGGCACGGTCTCGATCGCACCCACCGACAGCGTCTCGGTGAACATTGCCGGGGCGGGAACCGTACGCCTGCACTCCAACCCGGCGCACGTCACGAGCCATATCTACGGCGCCGGCGAGGTGACTCGCGTGCCCGCGACCGGTTGAGGATCGGCGGCCCGCGCGGCCGCCGAGGTTGGGGCGGCCGGGTCGCGGCGCACACGCGCGGCCCGGCTCTTTCCCCCCGGCAGCCGCGCCCCGTGAGTCGCTCAGGCGTCCAGCTGCCGCTCGAGGCGCGTGCGCGAGAACAGGCCGCGCACGACGCTGCCGCCCTGTGCGGCACGCTCCAACACGACGATGTGCGTGATCGCGCGATGTGCTCTGAAGTGCGCGGCAATGTCCGCCACGCTGGCGGTGCGCACCGTGTTCCACTCGAGCATCGGCACGCGCTCCCAGGGTGTCATGATGTGGCCGACCTGGATTTCATCGTGACGCGTGAAGTTCGAGCTGTTGAGAAACTGCAGCGGCCGCTCGCCTTGGATGTCGTAGGAAGTGATCAGGCCGACGACCTTCTCGCCCCGTGCGACAAGCAGCGCCCGCACACCGGCCACCATCATGTCGCGCAGCGCCTCATCGATCGGCCGCTCGGCCGTCACGAGGACCGGAGTCTGGGCGGCGAAGTCGGTCATGACGAGCGCTGCTGGATCGCTCGCAGCGACCCGGTGGGTTTGCGGCGGCGCGGGCCGCCGCGGAGCATCACTCGTTGCGAACGCACTCGCCGCGGGATGCAGATCGCCCGGTCGGGCGAGCAGTGCGTGTTCGGCGCTTTCCGATTCTGAATCAAACATCGATGTGGTCCTCCGTCGCGCCCGCATGCGACAGCGCTAAGACCGCTCGGCCGGCGGGTGCCGAAGCATTGTGCGCCGAAGAATGAGGTGGGCGCGTCTCCCAAGCGAGAGACGCCCTGCCGCGCTGCGGGCGTCGCCAGAGAGCTTTGACCGGCGCGGCGCGGAGAGTTCCGGATGCGGGCTCGCGGCGACGCGCAAAAAAAACAGGGCCGCGTGACGGCTCACGCGGCCCTGTCTCCCCCCTCGACCTGTGCCCGGCGGGTCTACCGGCGCAATCCTCTGCTCGAAGCGCTCACCGGCGCCGGCCCGTGGGGTTCTTGTCCCGGCGCTGTTGCATTGATGGTATCTCGCCCGAGCCTTACGTCAAGCACTTTGCACCTGTCGTTGCGTTGACGCAACGAATTGGGAGGATCAGGCGAGGTGGCCGGCGAGCGTCGCGCGCCAGCGCGCCCAGTCGAATGCTGGTCCAGGGTCGGTTTTGCGGCCAGGCGCGATGTCGCTGTGTCCGGCGATGTGCTGCGTCGACAGCGAGGGATAGGCCGCCAGCAGCCCGCTCACGAGCGCCGCGAGGCTCTCGTACTGCGCGTCGGTGTACGGCGTGTGGTCCGTCCCCTCGAGCTCGATGCCGATCGAGAAGTCGTTGCAGGCTTCACGGCCGCGGTATTGCGAGCGGCCGGCATGCCAGGCGCGCCGGGCGAATCCGACGTACTGGCGCAGGCAGCCGTCCCGTCGTACCAGCACGTGCGCCGAGACCCGCAGGTGCGCCACATCGAGCAGCGCGGCGGGCGCATCGGCCGGGATGTTGCCCGTGAACAGCCGGTCGATCCAGGGTCCGCCGAACTCCCCGGGCGGCAGGCTGATGCCGTGAATGACGATCAGTTCCGGCCGCACGCCCGGTGGGCGCGCATCGCAGTGCGGCGAGAGGACCTGCACCACGCCGGTGAGCAGGCCGGTGGCGGTATCGATCGGAAGGGCGCGGGGGGAACTGCTCACTGCGTTCGGACGGGCGCGCGGCGCCGCGGCGGGGGTCGCATCCCGCCTTCGCGGTCGATCATGCCACAATCACGGCATGAGAACCGACAATGCCGCTTACGTCGAGCGCGACCTCGCGCATGTCTGGCACCCGTGCACGCAGATGAAGGATCACGAGCGCGTGCCGCTCATTCCGGTGCGTCGCGGCGAGGGTGCCTGGCTCGAGGACTACGCGGGCAAGCGCTATCTGGATGCGATCAGTTCCTGGTGGGTGAACCTGTTCGGTCACGCCAACCCGCGCATCAATGCCGCGGTGCGGGCGCAACTCGAGTGCCTCGAGCAGGTGATCCTCGCCGGTTTCACTCACGAGCCGGTCATCCGTCTCTCCGAGGCGCTCGCCGCGGCCGCTCCGCCCGGCCTGACGCGCTGCTTCTACGCCGACAACGGCTCCTCGGCGGTCGAAGTCGCGGTGAAGATGAGCTTTCACTATTGGCGCAATCTCGGCCGCGGGCACAAGCGCCGATTCATCACGCTCTCGGGCAGCTACCACGGCGAGACGCTCGGTGCGCTCGCCGTGGGCAACGTCGAGCTGTACAAGGATATCTACCAGCCGTTGCTGATGGACGTCATCACCGTTCCCTCGCCCGACTGTTACGAGCGCGAGCGGGGGGAGAGCTGGGCGGAGCACTCGCGGCGCAAGTTCGAGCACATGGAGGCGGCGCTCGAGCGGCACGCGCACGAGTGCGCCGCCGTGATCCTCGAGCCGCTGGTGCAGTGCGCCGGCGGGATGCGCATGTACGACCCGGTGTACCTGCAGCTGCTGCGCGCGGCCTGCGACCGGCACGAGGTGCTGCTGATCGCCGATGAGATCGCGGTCGGTTTCGGGCGCACCGGCACGCTGTTCGCCTGCGAGCAGGCCGGCATCCGTCCGGATCTGATGTGTCTCTCGAAGGGACTCACCGCCGGCTACCTGCCGCTCTCGGCGGTGCTCGCCACCGAACCGATCTACGCGGCGTTCTACGACGAATACACCAAGCTCAACGCCTTTCTGCACTCCCACAGCTTCACCGGCAACCCCCTCGCCTGCACCGCTGCGCTCGCGTGCCTGGAGATCTTCAAGAGCGACGACGTGATCAACCGCAACCGTGCCTTGAGCGCGCACCTCGGGGAGCGGGCGCGCGCCCTGGAGGCGCATCCGCACGTCGCCGAGGTGCGTCAGCACGGCATGATCGTCGCCGCCGAACTGGTGCGCGAGAAGTCCACGCGCGAGCCGTATCCCTGGCAGGAACGGCGCGGGCTGACCATTTATCGCCACGCGCTCGAACGCGGCGTGCTGCTGCGGCCGGTCGGCAATGTCGTGTACTTCATGCCGCCCTACGTGGTGACCCCGGAGGAAATCGACCTGATGGTCGAGGTGGCCCGCGAAGGGATCGAGCGGGCGACGTGCGACTGACGCGCATCCACGTGTCCGCACCGCTTCAGGCGGGCGGTGCCTGCACCGTGCGCGGCG
>JAPTUI010000429.1 GCA_028067895.1 Pseudomonadota bacterium
AGCGGACAACTACGCGAACATCTGGTCAAGCTCTTGAAGTTTGGTCGCGCGGCCAAGCAGCCGGACATTCTTTGGGCGCTGAGAGATCTGTCGTTCGAGGTGCCCGAAGGGCAGGTGGTCGGCATCATCGGGCGCAATGGCGCCGGCAAGAGCACGTTGTTGAAGATTCTCTCCCGCATCACGCATCCCACCGGGGGAAGCGTTCGAGTGCGCGGCCGTGTCGCCTCACTCCTGGAGGTGGGCACTGGCTTTCACGAAGAGCTGACCGGTCGTGAAAACGTCTATCTGAACGGTTCGATCCTCGGTATGAAGCGTCGGGAGATCGACCGCCATTTTGACGCCATCGTCGAGTTCTCGGGCCTTGAGCAGTTCATCGATACCCCCATCAAGCGTTTCTCGTCGGGCATGCGTCTGCGCCTTGGCTTTGCGGTCGCGGCTCATCTGGATCCCGATGTCCTCATCGTCGATGAGGTGCTGGCGGTGGGAGATGCGGGGTTTCAGAAGAAATGCATTGCAACCATGGCAGACCTGCGCACCGGAGGACGAACCGTCCTCTTTGTCTCGCACAATATGGCCGCAGTCGAGAACCTGTGCTCGCGGGGGATCTGGATCGACAAGGGTCAGCTGCGCATGGATGGGGGTTCCAAAGAGGTCATCAAGGCGTATCTCTCGACCTACGCCAGCGATGACGCAAAGAACACCGAGCTTGCTGTCGAAGGGCGTACGGGATCTGGAGAGGTTCGATACACGGATATCGATCTGCTAGCACCGGATGGCTCGCCGTCACCGATCATCCAGAGTGGGGATGCGTTGACGTTGCGACTGCACTATCGTGCGGAAGAGGCAATTCTACAACCGAATTTTTCGCTGCGGTTTTATACGAGCATGGGAACCCTCATCACTGAAACCAGTTCCGGGCTCCACGGTGTGACGATTCATAGCCTCGCTCCGGGAGAGGGCTATGTGGATCTTGAGCTCGATGCGCTGAATCTCATTCCGTCTCGATACATGATTTCCCTGTCGATCAACGGCGGTGCAGAGGGTAAGACCATGGACGGCGACGTGCATGCATTCCTCGATGTCGAACCGTCGGGCGCGACTGGAACGGTGCGCGCGCTGAATAGCCGCCACGGCATCGTGTACTTCGGTCAGCGCTGGGATGTGTCCGGCGCACTCAAGGCGCAGGCGAGCCGTGAGACTGCATGAAACTGCTGGTTCTCACGCATCGCCTGCCGTGTCCGCCGCACAAGGGTGAGAAGATCCGGGCGCTGAACATCCTGAAGTTCCTCGCGACCCGCCATGAGGTGCATCTCGTCAGCCTCGTGGATGATGACAACGATTTGCGGTATGTGGATCAGCTGCATCCGCATGTCCGAAGTCTGACCGTGCAGCAGGTACATCCGCGTCTGCGCAAGGCTTTCGCGCTGTCAGCGGTGGCGAGCGACGAGTCGGTCAGCAGTCGGTATTTTCATGTCGCGGCGCTGCAGCGGCGAGTCGATGCGCTCATCGAGCGCGAAGGCATTGCAGGGGTCTTCTGCTCTTCGTCGCCGACGGCTGAATATGTTTTTCGCTCACGGCATGCGACTCGGTTGCGAGACGTCCCGAAGGTCATGGATCTGATCGACGTCGACTCGGTCAAGTGGCGCCACTACGCGGAGCAGTCGCATGCCGGGTCGGCCTGGCTGTATCGTCGCGAGGCGCGCTACCTTGCGGCGCTCGAGTCCAGAATCGGGCAGCAGTTCGATCGCGTCCTCGTGGTTAGCGAGGCGGAGCGCAGGTGCTGCGATTCTGTCGCGCAGGATCGTGTGACGGCAGTCCCGAACGGCGTCGATCTGGACTATTTTGCGCCCAGTGTGGCCACATCTGTCGAGTGCCACCCGCCGACGCTGGTGTTCACCGGCGTGATGGATTATCGGCCAAATGTGGATGGCATTGCCTGGTTCGTTCGGAGCATTCTGCCGAGCATTCGGACCGCGGTTCCCGATGTGCGGCTATTCATCGTAGGCAATCGCCCGAGCAAGACGGTGCAACGTCTAGCGTCGGATCCGGGGGTCGTCGTCACGGGGTTTGTGCCAGACGTTCGTGAGTACGTTGCGCGCGGTGTGAGCATCGCGCCTCTGAGAATTGCGCGCGGTATTCAGAACAAAGTGCTGGAAGCGATGGCCATGGGACGGCCCATCGTGGCGACCCCACAGGCCTTTGAAGGGATCGATGCCGAGCCCGGCCGGGATCTCATGGTCGCGGGCGATGAAGGCGAGTTCGCAGCGCGGACGATCGAATGCCTCCAGGATCAGGCGCACGCCGATCGGCTGGGGCGCGCGGCGCGTGCACGGGCCGAGCAGTGCTATTCGTGGTCGAAAAATCTGGCGCTCCTGGACGACCTTCTGCCGGCGACAGGCGCCGGTCCGGCGCCTGTGGTGGTTCAGCACACCCAGCGGTCTCTGCTGGCTGACGCCGTTTCACGAGCGTCCTGACGATGACGCCAGCGCTGCGTATTCCCATCCTCGTCGAAGAGACGATTGGCCGGGACCGAAACGATGAACTCTTGAGCTTCGGCGTGCCCGTTCCGCGCGGCGCACTGCGCAGCGGGATGCAGGTCACCCTCACGGATCCGCAGTATCGTCCATTGCCGACGGATGCGCGCCCGTTGCTGCTCTGGAGTGACGGATCGATCAAATGGCTGAGGGTCAATACGCCGGTCTCACTGCGCGGCCGGCAGCAGGCCACGTTTCATCTGAATTCGGGGGAGCCGATGCCGGCCGCCTCGCCGCATCCGGTTCCCAGACTGCGGGTCGAGAAGGACTCGGGTTACACCATCGATACGGGTGTGGCGACGTTCCGCGTGGGATTGAATGGATCGTTGATCGAGTCGGTCACGGTCCAGGGCGTCGGCCTGCTCGATGACGCCGGGGCGCGCCTCAGCCTGACCGGGTGCACGGGGCACCCGTACCGGCCAGTCACGACCCAATTGTTTCTCGAGGAAGAGGGCGCATTGCGCGTGGCGGTGGTGCTGGAGGGCCATTTCGTGCCGGTCCGTGAGACTACCGGCGTTCCCGTACGCCTCGAGTTCAAGGCCCGTCTGATCTTCATCGCCGGGCAATCGGTCGTCCAGCTCGAAGTGCAGCTGCACAATCCCAGCGCGGCGCGCCATCCGGGCGGACTCTGGGACCTCGATGATCGGGGTACCGCCGTGTTCGAGGATGTCTCGCTCTCCCTGAAGCCGGTGGGCCGCGTCGAGGCGATCCACTGGTCTGCGCAAGATGCGCACGACGTTCACGTCGAAGTGCCTAAAGACCTCACGTTCTATCAGGACTCGAGCGGCGGGGAGAACTGGGACTCGGACAACCACGTGGACGGCCGCGGCCAACCCACGGTCACCTTCCGCGGCTATCGGGTGACCTATGGGGATCCGGGCAAGATGCGGCTCATTGCCGAAGGGGATCGGCCGACGCCCGCACTCGCGGCAGTGACTGACGGTGGCGTCGTGGCCGCGACGGTGCTCGATTTCTGGCAGAACTTCCCGAAGGCCCTGCGCTGGAGCGAGGAGATCCTGGACGTAGCGCTCTTCCCGTGGGAGTGCCGGATGCCGCACGCGCTGCAGGGCGGCGAGCGCAAGCGTCAGACGATCCTGCTCGAGTTCGGGCCGGCGGGCGCAACGTCCGCCCTCAATCAGTGGCAGCACCCCTTGCGGGTCTCGCTCGACCCGGAGTGGGTCGATGCGTCCGGGGCTCTGGAGGGGTTCATCCCGGCGGCCCGCGACGGCAACGTCGACTATCTCGAATACATTCAGTCGGTCATCGAGGGACCTGAGGCCTTCGTGGCCAAGCGCGAGCGGATCGACGAGTACGGTTGGCGCAACTTCGGGGATCTCTATGCCGACCACGAAGCGGTGGAGGCCAAAGGCTGGCGTCCGCTGGTGTCTCATTACAACAATCAATACGACTTCATCTACGGCGCATTGATCCATTACCTGCGCAGCGGCGATCTGCGCTGGCGCACGCTCGCCGAAGATGCAGCGCGGCACATGATGGACATCGACATCTACCACACCGACGAAGACAAGCCGGCGTTCAACCACGGACTGTTCTGGCATACGGACCATTACAAGCCGGCGGCCACCTGCACCCATCGCACGTACAGTGCGCAGAACGGACGCGGTCTTTCCTATGGCGGGGGACCGAGCAACGAGCACAATTACACCAGCGGTCTGCTCCTCTACTACTGTCTCTCCGGTGACCCCGAAGCCGCGGAAGCGGTGCGCGAGCTGGCCGGCTGGGTGATCGCGATGGACCGGGGGGCGGGTGAGGGGGCTGAGGCCGGACCGACGGGACTGGCGAGCAAGACCGTCGATGCGTCGTATCACAAGCCTGGCCGCGGTGCGGGCAATTCCATCAATGCGCTGCTCGACGCATTCCAGCTCTCAGGCGAACAGATGTACCTCGACAAGGCCGAGGAACTGATCGCCCGCTGCATACATCCCAAAGATGACATCCCTGCGCTCGGGCTCTCGGAGCCGGAGTTTCGCTGGTCATATCTGGTCTTTCTGCAGGTCCTGGGCAAGTATCTGCATCTGAAGCTCGAGCGTGGTGAGACGGATTACGCCTTTCACTACGGCCGCGAAAGTCTGCTGCACTACGCTCGCTGGATGCTCGAGCACGAGGTTCCCTACCAGGACGTGCTGCACAAGGTGCTGCTGCCGACTGAAACGTGGCCGGCGCAGGATGTGCGCAAGAGCCACGTGCTGCATCTGGCGGGGGAGTTCGCGCCGGCCGCGGAGCGCTCGGCCTTTCACGACAAGGCGGATTTTTTCTTCGCCCGCAGCCTCGAGGATCTGTTGAAGTTCGACACGGCGTACCTGACGCGCCCGCTCGTGATTCAGTGCGTGTACGGTCACCTGCAGGCGTTCTATCAGGCGCATCGCGAGGAGGGCCTCGATCTCGAATGTCCGGTCGCGGACTTTGGACGGCCTCAGTCGTTCACGGCGCAGGTGCGCGAGTGGCCCGAACGGGTGCGTGACATCGGCACCCGGTTGGTGCGCACGGGCACGGAGCGGCTCGATGTGTTCCGCCGCTTCTCGACGCCCTCGCGGTTGTGAGGCGAGCCGATGAGTACCGAACTCGCGGTAGTGTCGAGCGAGCGCAGTCCGGTCCCTCCCGGGCTGCTCTACATCGTCAACAGTCTCAACCCCGGCGGCACCGAGCGGCTGGTGATGGAGATGGGTCTCGCGTTCCGGCGTGAGTTCCGGGTGGCGATCGTCTGCCTCGATGAGCCGGGGCTCTGGGCCACGGATCTGCGCCGCCAGGGCGTTCCCGTCCACTGCCTCTGGCGTCAGCCCGGATTGGATCTGAGCATGCCGGTGAAAATTGCCCGCCTCGCACGGGAGATCGACGCGGCAATCATCCATGCGCACCAATGCACCCCGTGGTTCTACGGGGCATTGTCGCGGATGTTCCACGGCGCGCCGAAGCTGCTGCTGGAGGAGCACGGCCGCTTCTATCCGGAGGAAGACAAGCCCGCCCGCCGGCGCGTCAACCGGGCGGTCATCGTGCCGCTCTCGCACCGGTTCGTGGCGGTCTCTGAGGATGTGCGCTGGCGGCTCGATCGCTACGAGGGCCTGGACGCCGCGCGGGTGGATGTGATCTACAACGGCGTCGACGTCGGACCCGGATTGGCCTCGCCAGAGCGCCTCGCGTTGCGCCAGACCCTGGGGTTCACCGAGCACGACATCGTGGTCGGGACTGTCGGGCGATTCGACCCGATCAAGAATCTGCCGATGTTCATTGAAAGCCTGGCCGCGGCCCGGGAGCAGAACCGCCGCATCCGCGGGCTTCTGGTCGGGGACGGGCCGGAGTTCGGGGCCGTGAAGGCGTTGCTCGGGACCCACGGTCTCGAGGATGCGGTGCGCCTGACCGGGTTTCGCAGTGATGCCCGGCAGCTGGTGCAGTGCCTGGATCTGTTCGTTCTGTCGAGCTTCAGCGAAGGCACGTCCATGGCGCTGCTCGAGGCCATGGCGAGCGGGGTGCCGGCCGTGGTCACGGCGGTGGGCGGCAATCCGGAGATCGTCGTCGCCGGTGAAACGGGATGGGTCGTGCCCTCGGGCGCCGTCGCGGCGCTGACCTCGGCCGTGCTCGATGCGGCGGCCGACGAGTCGCTGCGGCGGGACTTCGGCCGGGCGGGTCGGCAGCGGTTCGAGGACAATTTCACGTTTAGTCGGATGATCGAATGCTATCGTGAGCTTTACCGCTCGATGATGCCGTCTGCGGTCCGGAACCCCGCGTGAGTCCTGCACCTTCAACCTCTGCCGTGCGACGAAGCGCGAAAGCCATCGTCTTCGCGATCGCGCTGGTCATCGTCCTGCCGCTCATTGTGCTGTCGTGGCTCGAGAAGCGTCTCGCCCGCAGTGAGCTCGTTTTTCTGCTGTGCGCCCAGACGCTGGCGGTCGTGCCCGGATTTCCGGGACAGTGGTTGCGCGGCGCCTACTATTTCGGAACCCTCGACCGCTGCTCCTGGGAGGTTCGGTTCGGCTTCGGAACGCTGTTCACGCACCGCGGGGCCGCGATCGGACCCAGGGTCTCCACGGGTGCCTATTGCATCATGGGGCACGCGATCATCAGCGCGGACGTGATGATCGGCAGCCGCGTGAGTATCCCGAGCGGCAAACGCCAACATCTGGATGAAGCGGGTCGTCTGGCCCCGGTCACCCGCTTCGAGCACGTCCGTGTCGGTGAGCAGTGCTGGATCGGGGAGGGCGCGATCCTGCTGGCGGACGTCGCTGAGGGGTGCATCGTGTCGGCGGGCGCGGTCGTCATTGACGCGATGCCGGCCGGGAAGCTCATCGGCGGTAATCCTGCGCGCGTCATCCGAGACATTGAACGGGCGCCGGCGGCCCCGGGGACCTGATCCACATGTGCGGTATTACCGGATTCGTCAGTTTCGAGGGCCACGCGCGCGAGGGTGCTGCGGCGCGGGTCAAACGGATGGCCGATGCGATTCTGCACCGGGGGCCGGACGGGGGCGGCTACTACGTCGATGACCATGCGGCGCTCGGCCATCGGCGCCTGGCGATCATCGACGTCGCCGGCGGCCAGCAGCCGATGGGGGCGCTCGACGGCCGCGTGCAGATCGTGTTCAACGGCGAGATCTACAACTACCTCGCGGTCCGCGCGGAGCTCGAGCAGCTCGGGCATCATTTCGAGACGCGTTCCGATACCGAAGTGCTGCTGCACGGGTACATCGAATGGGGTGAGTCGTGCGTCGAGAAGATGAACGGCATGTTCGCCTTCGCCATTTGGGACGCCCGCAGCCGCCGCCTGTTCCTCGGCCGTGACCGGGTCGGCAAGAAGCCTCTGTACTATTGCCGCATAGGCTCCGTGGTCGCCTTTGCGTCCGAATTGAAGGCACTGCGCGCGGGCGATCTGTGTCCGACGGACATCGATCCGGAGTCGCTCGACTGCTATTTCAGCTTCGGCTACATCCCGGCGCCGCGCACGATTTACCGGGGCGTGAAGAAACTTCAGGCCGCGCACACGCTCTCGCTCACGGCCGATGGAGCGTCGGGTCGCAAGTACTGGGACTTGAGCTTTGCGGACCCCGTGGCACGAACCCTCGAGGAAGCCACTGAGGAGTTCGGCTGCCTGCTCGATGAGGCGGTCGAGTGCCGTCTGATGAGCGAAGTCCCGCTCGGGGCGTTCCTCTCGAGCGGGATCGATTCCTCGCTCGTGGTCTCCTCGATGGCCAAGCTGCTCGGCCGCCCGGTCGTGACCCATTCGATCGGGTTCAACGAGCGCGAGCACAGCGAGCTGCCGGCGGCGGCGCGCATCGCCGAGCATCTGAAGACCGATCACCATGAATTCATCGTGACGCCGGACGCCGCAGGCGTTCTGGAGAAGATCGCCTGGCACTTCGATGAGCCGCTGGCGGACTCCAGCGCGCTGCCGACCTGGTACGTGTGCGAGATGACGCGCCGCAGCGTCACCGTGGCGCTCTCCGGCGACGGTGGCGACGAAGGCTTCGGCGGCTATACGTTCCGGTATCAGCCGCACGCGGCCGAGGCGCGCCTGCGGCAGCGACTGCCGGCGGCCCTCAGGGCACCGCTCTTCGGCGCCCTGGGGGCCGCCTGGCCGGCGTCCGCGGCATTGCCAAAGCCGCTGCGTCTGAAGACGATCGTCGAGAATCTGGCGGTCGGGGATGC
>JAPTUI010000457.1 GCA_028067895.1 Pseudomonadota bacterium
GCTATTCAGCCCATTCAGCTGATAGCTGACACCGTTTCCACCCATATACTCGAACGCAGGCTGAGACGGCGTCTTGCCTTCACCGTACGTAAAGCCGACCTGACCGGCGATGGTGAGGCGGCTGGTCGCTTCCCACTTGCCGTCGAGGTTGATGTATCCGGTCTCGGCGGCCGCATCCGGACGCATGATCTGGTCATACACGATCGAAGGCGGCGCGCCGGCCTGGGTCGGCCAACTGCCGGCAACCAACGTGCCGTTCTGCACGGTGAGGGACGTCGGCACGTAGGTGGGGGAGACGAACTTGCTGCCCCACATCAGGAAGTTGTCGTTGTAATTCGACGCCAGCAGATGCGAGTAGAAGGCCGTCAGATTGAACGACAGCCTGCTGGTCGGCTTGATCTGAAAATCGAACAGTCCGCCGGTGTTCTCCTGGGTCTGCACGAACAGCGCCTGACCGAGCAACGTCGGATACATCGCGCCGGCGGCATTGGGCAGCGACGGATTGGCGGCCTGCCAAGCCGCCGCGGTTGCAGCCGGGACCGGGGCGTAACCGAGTATTTCCTGACCATCGCGGCGGATCGACTGCTTCTGGTAGAACACCTGGGCGAGGACGCCCACCCGGTGGTTGTGCCAGCTCAACTGCAGACTGCCCTGCGGATTGGTCTTACCGGACATATCCCAGTAATTAGCGCCGACATTGACGAAGCCATGCAGTCCCGGCTTGTAATCAAAGGGCTTCGGGGTCTGGATGTCGACCGTGCCGGCAACGCCGCCGGCGAGCAGGTTCGCCCCCTGACTCTGGTAGGCTGTCAGTCGGGAGATCATCGTGGCCGGGAACAGATCGAAGCTCACGCTGCGCCCGACGGTCTGGTACTGATCCTCGATGAACCAATCGCCCGAGGAGACGTAATGTCCGTCGACCGTGACCTGGGTCAGGATTGGCGGGGCGCCGAGCAGACTCACGCGGTCATTGATGGCGAAGCCCCCCTCACCGGCCACCGAAGACTGGGTATCGACGCCCGGCATGGTCTGCAGCACGTCAGCAACGTTCTGGGCCGGCAGCTTGCCAACGTCCTCGGCGGTCATCACTTCGACGTTTTCCGTCGAAGCGCGCTTCAGCTCGAGCGACTGACGTACGGAGTAGCGAATACCGGTGACGACCACTTCCTGCAGCGCCGTGCTCGGCGGCTTGGTCTTGCCGGAGTTGTTCGACGACACGCTCGCTTGCTGCGCGAACCCTGTGCCGCCCCACAGCGCAACCGCGACGGCGGTGCCGATCAACGTAGATTTCGCGATTCTCATAAGTTCACTTACCCCGATGATGTTGTCGTTTGTCGAGACCGCCCATGTCGTGAGCCTCATCGGCGCCACACGCCCCGGCGACCGTTCCGCCTGATCCCAGCGCCGCCTCTTGGCCGCAATCCCGGTGTTTTACGCACTGCCGCCCCGATTGTTCGACCCGAAGGCGTTGCGTAAACACCACACTGGTACCTTTTGAGTGCCAGTGTAATACCAGTTTCTCGAAAAAGCTATACCAGACCGGCACCACGAACCCAGGATCAGGTAACCCAAGCTAAATCAGGCGCTTGAAACTGTGGTTAGACAGCGTGATTGCAGACTGGTACTGTAGTGGTATTATCCGACCGATGACGAAACCAGCTGGGGGATCACACCTTTGATGCTGTCGCACACGCTCGGCAAGCTCGATGGGAACAACGCTCTGCCCCTATACCAGCAACTGCAGCGCGCGCTGCGCGAGGCCATCGAGACGCGTCTGATCGGTCCGGATGACGCCCTGCCGCCGGAACGCGACATCGCCGAGGATTTCCACATCTCGCGCATCACGGTGCGCAAAGCGATCGATGGATTGGTGAGCGAGGGATTGCTCGTGCGCCGTCAGGGTGCCGGCACGTTCGTGTGCGCGCGCGTGGAGAAGAACTTCTCCAAGCTCACGTCCTTCTCAGAGGACATGCAGGCGCGCGGCCGTACGCCGCGCAGCGTGTGGGTTCGCAAGGCCGAGGGCAGCGTGACGCCTGAAGAATCGCTCACGCTGCGCTCGAGCCCCGGCACGCCGGTGTACCGCTTCCACCGCATACGGTATGCGGACGATGCGCCGATGTGCATCGAATACGCCACCGTACTCGCCTCGTGCCTGCCGTCGCTCGAGGCAGTGGAGTCCTCCCTCTACGAAGCGCTCGAGCGCGCCGGCAACCGCCCCGTGCGCGCCCTGCAACGCCTGCGTGCGGTGCTGTTCACCGCCGAGCAGGCGAAGCTGCTGCAGATCCGTGAGCGCGATGCGGGACTGCTCGTCGAGCGAGTCGGATTTCTCAAGGACGGTCAGGCCGTGGAATTCACCCAGTCCTACTTCCGCGGCGACATCTACGACTTCGTGGCGGAGTTAAGTGATATATGAGCCCGCAGATGCCCGAATCAGCCACCCGCATGTACTGTGAGGCCGCACAGGCCGCCCAGGTCGTGCGTGATCAGCTGTTCAGCAACGCCGAGCGCATGGAGAGCCTGGCGGAGCGGCTGCGCGCGCGCCCCCCGCGCGTCGTGGTGACGTGCGCGCGCGGCAGCTCCGATCATGCCGCGACGTTCGCGAAGTACCTGATCGAAACGCGCCTCGCGGTGCCGACCGGTTCGGCGGCTCCGTCGGTGAGCTCGCTCTATGACGCGCGCCCGGACCTCTCCGGCGCGCTGTGCCTGGCAATCTCCCAGTCGGGTGCGAGTCCCGACTTGCTCGCCTCGGTGCGCAAGGCGCGCGAGGCCGGCGCACGGGTCGTGGCGCTGGTGAACGCGGCCAACTCGCCGCTCGAGGCGCTCGCCGATGACTTCGTGCCGCTCACCGCCGGTGCCGAGACGAGCGTCGCGGCCACCAAGTCCTTCATCGCCTCGCTCGCGGCCATCACCCATCTGGTGGCCTGCTGGAGCGCCGATCGGACACTCTCCGAGGCGCTGCGCAAAGCCCCGAAGCACCTCGAGCGCGCCTGGAGCCTCGATTGGAGTGCCGCCCTCGAGCCACTCGTTCAGGCCCACGACCTGTACGTCATCGGCCGCGGCATCGGTCTTGCGGTGGCGCAGGAGGCGGCCTTGAAGCTGAAGGAGACCTGCGGGCTGCACGCCGAAGCAGTGAGCGCCGCGGAACTGCGTCACGGACCGATGGCGCTGGTGAAGCCCGGTTTTCCGGTGCTCGTCTTCTCGCAGAACGACGAGGCGCGCGCCAGCATCGAGATGCTGGCGCAGGAGCTCACCGCACGCCGCGCCACGGTCATGATTGCCGGATCGCGCTGCCCGCAAGCCTTGCAACTGCCCGCCGAGCCCGCTCACCCTGTGATCGAACCGATGCTGCTGATCCAGACCTTCTACCGGTTGGCGAACGCGCTGTCGCTCGCGCGCGGGCTCGACCCGGATCACCCCCCTTACCTGCGCAAGGTCACCGAGACCGTCTGATGTCCATTGCACTAATCAACGCACAGGTGCTGCGCGACGACAAACTCCTCGATGAGCACTGCGTGCTCATCGACGGCGGGCGCATCTTAGACGTCGTGCCCGCCGCACAGGCGCGCGGCCCAGGCATCGATCGGGTGGATCTCGGCGGCGGACTGCTGCTGCCGGGGTTCATCGACACGCAGGTCAACGGCGGCGGGGGTGTACTGTTCAACGACGCGCCGAGCATCGAAGCGATCCGGCAGATCGGGCGCGCCCACCGCCGCTTCGGCACCACCGGCTTCATGCCGACGCTGATCAGCACGGACCTCGAAGTCGTCGCGCAAGCCATCAACGCCACGCGAGAGGCGCTCGCGGCCGGCGTGCCCGGGGTGCTCGGCATCCATATCGAGGGGCCGTTTCTCAGCGTCGAGCGCAAGGGCGTCCACGATGAGGCGAAGCTGCGAGAACTCGACGCGAGCGCCGTCGGCCTTCTGAGCTCCCTGCGCGCCGGGCGCACCATCGTCACCCTCGCGCCCGAGGTGACCACCCCTGAGATCATTCAGCGGCTCGCCGATGCCGGCGTCATCGTTTCAGCTGGGCATACCAATGCGACGTATGCCGAGGTCACCGAGGCGCTCCATCACGGACTGCGCGGCTTCACGCACCTGTTCAACGCCATGTCGCAGCTGACGAGCCGCGAGCCCGGGACCGTAGGTGCGGCGCTCGAGGACCCCTTGAGCTGGTGCGGCATCATCGTCGACGGCGAGCACATCGCCCCGGCGGTGCTGCGCCTGGCGCTGCGCTGCAAACCGCACGAGCGGTTCATGCTGGTCACCGATGCGATGCCCGCGCTCGGGACTGACCTGCGCACCTTCGAGTTGCAGGGCCGGCGGATCATCGTGTCCGGCCCGGTGTGCTACGACGAAGACGGCCGGCTCGCCGGCTCGAACATCGACCTGGCGAGCTGCGTGCGCAACGCCATGGGGCTGCTCGGCCTGCCGTTGCACGAGGCGGTACACATGGCGAGCCTGTATCCGGCGCAGTTCCTCGGACTCGCCGGGGAACTCGGGCGCATCGAACCGGGCTACCGGGCCAACCTCGCGCTGACCGACGAGTCACTGCACGTGCGTTCCACCTGGATCGACGGGCAGCGCGAGGACGCCTGAGCGCAGCGGCAGATACCGGCGCATTCGGCTATCCTTGCACGGGATCTTGCCCGGCCCGGCGCCCGCAACGGCGCAGCCGCTCCGGGCCGACCGCAAGGAGAAGTCGGCATGTCGATCATCCGTCGCGGCGCCGCCTGGCTGGCTGTGCTGCTCACCCTGAGTCTAAGCGGTTGCGGCAACAGCGGCTATGCCCAGATCCGTCTAGTCAATGCCAGCGCCGGCTACGCTGCGCTCGACGTGTACTTCGAGCGCAGCGGCACCGCTGGCACCCCCCAGATCAGCAATGTCGCCTCGGGCACGATCAGCAGCTACGCCGCAGTGATTCCGGCGGCCTATACGGTCTACTTCACCAGCCACGGCGTCGGGGCGGCGAACGCCCTCGTAAGCGTCAGCAAGACCCTCGCCAACAGCGAACGGCGCACCTACGTCGCCTACGGAGACAGCGGCTCACTCGGTGTACTCGACATCAATGAGCAGCAAGCCTCCCCGAACGGCGGCTATGCAAACGTCGAGGTGCTCAACGCCGACCCGGACGCAGGCAGTCTCGATGTGTACCTCACCAGCCCCGGAATTCCCCTGAGCAACGCCTCGCCGAACTTCAGCGCCCTCGCCGGCGGCAAGGCGAGCGCGTTCAGTGCCATCCCCCAGGGCACCTACGAGCTGCGCATCACGGGGGCGGGGAACAACACCGATTTGCGCTTCGAGCTGCCGAGCCTGACGCTCTCGGACCAGGAGACGCTCTCACTGATCATCACGGAGGCCCCCGGCGGCTACCTGGTCAACGTCATGGCCCTCCCGCAGAAGGGCCCGCTCACCGTCTACAGCAATCCGGATGCGCGGGTACGGGCCGCCATCGGCATCAGCGGGGCGAGCACCGTTTCCGCTTCGGTGGGCTCGACGGCGCTGCTCAGCGCGGCCCCCGCCTCGACGGTCGGCACCTACCAGCTGGTGCCCGCCGGTAGCCAGACGGTGAGCCTCGCGGTCGGCGGAACGGCCGTGAGCGCCCCCAACGAAAGTCTCACGGCGGGCCAGGACTACACCCTGCTCGTCTATGGCACGCCGGGGAACGTGCAGGAGACCTGGCTGGCCGACCGCAATGTCCCTGCGCTCAGCGGCTACTCGAGCGTCCGGCTGGTCAATGCCATGTCCGGCAGCGGCGATCCGCTCTCCCTTGCGGTGAATTTCATGCCGGTGGCGAGCGGGGTGCCGCTGGGCTCGGACCTGCCGAGCGGAGCGGCGAGCGGCACTTCTCCATATACCCAGGTGGTCGCCACCACGACCGGAACCGTGACCGTAACGGATTACACCACCGCCCAGACGCTCTACTCGCAAACCGGCGCGACGCTCGGCTCGGGCAACGTCTACAGCATGTTCATGTTCGGCAGCACCAGTGCCCCCATCGGGGTACTCTCCCAGGACCGCTAGGCCGACGTCACCGCGCGCACAAAAGCGCCGGGGACCGGAACCCCGGCGACGCGGCCCGCTCAAAGACGATACACTAGGACTTTTTACAGCCGTTCGGCCTGAACGGACCTGAAATATCCATCCCGAGCCAAGGGGGAGATTGATGAGATTCGATTGCGCTCGCGCAATACCGGGCGCCGTGGGCACCCTGCGCACCTCGATCTGCGCCATAGGCGCGGCGCTGGCCATCGCACTCGGCGGTTGCAGCGCGAACACGCAGGTGTACAACGGCACGCCCGTCATGCTGCTCACCGGCGAGGCCGCGGGCGATTTCAGCACCTATTCGGTCGGCCTGTACACCATCACTCTCACCCGCTCGGACGGCTACGTGGCATACGTGCAGACCTCGGACGAGCAGGTCGATCTGACCCGCCGGACGAATCTCACCGAACTGTTCAACGCGACCGGGGTTCCAGACGGGACCTACAAGAGCATGACGGTCAGCCTGGATTACTCCTCGCCGATCGTCTACCTGAAGGGTCAGAGCACCCCGGCAAAAGTTGAAAACGCCTCAGGGGCCGCCAATCCGGGCGTGATCACCGAGACGGTGAACTTCGACCCGTCAAATCCGCTCGTGATCGGGCTGAATAAATCCACCCCGCTCGCCATCGACATCGACCTGGCCGCCTCGAATTCGATCGATGCGAGCACCAACACGGTCACGGTCAAGCCGTTCATCGTAGCGACCGTCCAGCCGTATGAGAACAATCCGCTGCGCGCCCGCGGTCAGATCGTCCTCACCAACGCGAGCGCCGGAAGTTTCACCGAGAACATCCGTCCGTTCGACGACACCTACTATGCGGACGGTGACGTCGGGGCGCTCACCGTCAATACGAGCTCGAGCACGTACTTCAACATCAACGGCACGACGTACACCGGTTCGGCCGGACTCAACGCGATGGCCGCTTTGAATCCCGGTATCACCATCACGGCGTACGGAACGCTCGGGAACCTCTCGACGATCACGCCAGCGCTTAACGCGACCGCCGTCTATGCCGGCACCACCGTGATCAGCCCGGGCAACGAGGCGCTGCGCGGCGTGGTCACGGCCCGCAACGGCAATACCCTGACGCTCTCCGGCGCGCAATTCATCTGCCAGGAGGGCCCTTGCTACTCGAACGCCGCGTTCACCTTCTACCCCACGGCCACGGTGACCATCGGCTCGGGGACCGTAGTGAGCGAGGACGGGGTCGCTGCCACGGGGCTGGGCACGCAATCGGTGTCGGTCGGCCAGCAGGTCACGGCGCTCGGAGTCGGCTCGATCAGCAGCTCCAATGCGCTCTCGATGAACGCCAATCCCGGCCAGATCCGCCTGCAGCCGACCCCCCTGTGGGGGACACTGAGCAGTGGCGCCTCCGGCAGCGCTACGGTGAACCTGCTCGAGCTCGCCAATGATGCGCCCAGCGCCTTCACCTTCGCCGGCACGGGCATCACGAGCAGCGAGGACGCCAGTGCCGCAAGCTACACGCTGAACACCGGCCCGTTCGACGCCAGCACACTCAGCGCCGGCACGTTGATCAACGCCGTCGGCATCGTCACGCCGTTTGGCGCGGCGCCACCGGACTTCACGACCAGCGCCGTGACGAACATGACCAACGGGCCGTCGACATTGATCGTGGAGTGGACCTCAGGCACGACTGCGCCGTTCACCAGCGCGGGCAACTCGGGGATCGTAGTGAACCTCGGCAACACGAGCATCACTTCGGCCATTCTGCGCACCGGACCGCAGACCGTGCAGCTCTCGAGCCTCTCCGGCAGCCCGACGATCATTGCCGGCTGCGCCAGCGGCACGTGCAGCGGCAATTCCGAGTACGCCATCGGCAACGCCACGAACGGGGTCAACGTGTACGGCGGCGCCTCGAGCTTCATCAGCGGGCTGTCGAGCACGATCAACGGCACGAACAAGGTGTTCAAGCTGGTGGCGATCGGCACCTACGATTCGAGCACCAACACCTTCTACACCCAGCGCATGGACGTCGCGCTCGAGTAATGCTGTGACTGCGGTGCACCGGGCGGACTGCCGCCCGGTGCACCGGCATGTGCACCGACAGATCGTTCAGAACGTCACAACGGTACGGATCGACTCGCCGCGGTGCATCAGGTCGAACGCCTCGTT
>JAPTUI010000426.1 GCA_028067895.1 Pseudomonadota bacterium
ACGATCCCGGGCAAGCGCACCACCCGTCCGTCAATGAACCCCCGGCGGCTGTAATCGGCGATCAGGATCTCGCCCACCAGCTTATGCGCGCCATACGTCAGAGTCGGCTGCGCGGCAGTGTGCTCATCGATGACCTCGGGGAGGGGGGCGCCGTAGACCGCGATGGTACTGGCGAAGATGAGCTTTGGCGGCCTGCGCTGCAGACGCAGCAGCTCGAGTAGAGCGAGGGTGGCTTGCACATTGACTTTCAGGCCCTGCGCGACATTCACCTCGGCGGCACCGCCAGGCAGGCTCGCCAGATGAAAGACGCAATCCACCTGCGCAGTGAGCGCATCCTCGAGCGTGCGCGAGTCCGTGATGTCGCCCGCCACCAGTCGAACCCGGCCCTCGGTGGGCGGGGAGCTGAAATCGCGGTCGAGCAGAGTGAGGTGTGCTCCGGTCGCCGCCCCGGGGAAGCAGGCGCGATCGGACAGCAGTCGCGCGCTGAGCGCGCGGCCGATAAAGCCGTCGGCACCGGTAATGAGAATGTTCAAGCGTGCCCTACCTGTGGCGTGAGCGGATCGCGTGACGCGCAGTGGCCGTACAGCTCGCGCCGGATCGCCCGGCGGCCCTCCTCGCGGCAACAAAACCGCCGGTCACGCCCACTCCGGCTCGTTTCCGGGCTTCCATTTCATGCTGCAGCCCGTGCTCGGCTTCTGATCCGGCGGCGGTGCGGCCGCCGCGAGCAGCCGATCCGCCGCATCGCGCAAGTCGGCGCCGCGGGCCGGTACATGGACGGCCCGAGCGTGCGGGGTGCTCGGGCGGCTGGCATCGAACTGGCCCCGGTAATACAGTCGTCCCTGCGCGTCGTACAGGAACAGGTCCGGCGTACATGCGGCGCCGTACGCCTTGGCCACGGACTGAGACGCATCGTACAGGTACGGGAAGCACAGTGCGTGCTCCTCGGCAAAGCGCGCCATCAGCTGCGGACCGTCCTCGGGATACGCCTCGACGTCGTTGGAGCTGATGGCGACGGCGCCAATGCCCATGGCGGAATATTGGCCGGCGAGGAGGACCAGCTCATCGATGATGTGCAGAACGAATGGGCAGTGATTGCAGATGAATGCGACCAGCGTGCCGCGCGCGCCGCGGACCTGTCGCAAGGAGGTGATCCGTCCGTTGGTGTCGGGTAATTCAAAATCCGGAGCTGCCCGGCCCAGCTCCGCCATCAATGACTGCCATCGCATTGGTCTGTGCCCTGCGCGCTATGGCTGGGAGCCCGATCGGTCAGCAGCTCTGCGCCTGGGCCGGGATCGCGCGCGCCCTTGCCGCGGTGATGAGCGCCACTATGAGACTCGCGCCGCCGGCCAAAACCAGTGCGCCGAGCACGCTGTTGCCTTGCGAGCGAGCAACCAGTGTGAGAACAGCGGGTGCGAGAAACTGGGCGGAAAAGAAACTCGTCATCCAAAGTCCCATGCCGCGGCCGCGGTATGCCGGCGCCAGCCGACCGAGCGCCCAACCAACGAATACCGGGATGAACATGCCGTTGCCCGCCTGAGCGATTAGGGCGAACGGTAGGGCGACGAGATAGCCGCCGGCAAGCCCCATGCCGAGAAAGCCAACCCCGTAGCACACAAAGATAAGCGCGATATTGAACGCGACGCCGCGACTGCGCTGCTGGTGGATGTACCAGCCGCCACCGATCACGCCCACGCTGGCAATGGTCGTGATGACGCTCAACTGAAAGGGTCTATGGACGCCGAGTTGGGCGAAGAACATGCCCAATTCGATTTGAAAGTAGTAGAACAAGCCGCAGAAAAGCGATGCCGCGTAAAGCGGCAGCATGGTCCGCCAGGCGAATTTGGCGGGCAAATCGGCGGCGGAGTCCGGACCTCTCTGCCCGGACGCCACCGGCGGCTCCCAGGTGTAAAGCAGCAGCCAAACGAAGACAATGCCGCCGATCAGGTTGAGCAGAAATGGATCATGCCAGCTGATGCCGCCCAGCAGACCGCCGGAGAGCATGACGAGCGTCGAGAGAACTGCGCCGAGACTCGCTTGCACGCCGAGCCATCGTTTGCGCGGCTCCGGAGGGAAGTAATCCCCGAGCAGAGCGTTGCCGCAGGTCATGATGAACGCATCGGCGGCGCCGGCTACGAACAGCGAGGCGAGCACGGCATACAGGGAGTTAAGCAGTACCGGCAGGGTGCCGAAGATGCAAAACACGAGGCTGGCGATCACGAGAAGGCGGCGCCGCCCGAGGCAGTCGGCGATGAGGCCGCTAATTGGCGAGAGCACCGCAATGAGCACGGAAGGAATCGTGATGATCAGCGGCACGAGGAACTCGGCATGGGGCACCGCTGCAAAGTGGCGAAACAGCTGCGGCAGGTTCGGCAGCAGCGCGATCAGCGGGATGACGGGTAACGCCAAGGCGAGGATCAGCCCGAGCGCCTGTATTGCTCCGGCCGTGCGTACGGGGCTGGTTTGATTGTGCAAGTGAAGTCCCCCAAGGCGAAGGCCGCAATGGCAGTTACCGCGCCGTGAGTACTCTATAATAGAACGCCACTTCTGATCAATCGCCCGCCCCGGAACAACGCTCTCGGCAGAGCCGGCGCAGCGCCGCATGGTGCGCGCAACGCCGCGGCAGTGAAAGATGCCGGCCATCTGTCGATGGCTGGCCGGCTGCCAATCGCGTCGCGAAAGGGCTGGCCAGGAGCGTGTGCATACGTGCGCTGCGTCGATGGCGGCGCAATTGACGGCCGGGGGGGAAGCAGCCTATATTAAACTAGAGGGTACGTTCTAAACAAATAGTTTCTCGGGCGGATATCGCGAAAGATTGGCCATGTACGGTAAGATCAGGCAACTGCCATGACTGGCGGACGACGCGCACGGCGGCCGGGGAACGATCGTCGGCCGCCGATCTCGGGCGCACGTGGGGGCGACGCGGCGCTGCTGACTGCATCAGGCCTCGCATGTGACCCCGCCGGGAGGGGATCGGTGAGGAGCGGAAAGGCGTGTCCTTCCGCGTACGTCATTCCGACCACAGTGCAGGTCATCCGCCCGCCTGCCAGGCCGGATAACCGGCGGATCAGGGTGCTGATCATCACCGGCCGAAGCAGCTTCGAGCACGACTGGAAGGGAACGACCAACGAGCTGCGCAATATGCTCGAGGAGACGGGCCGATTCGCGGTGCGCGTGACCGAGGAGTTTCGCGGCGCGACCGCGCAGACGCTGGCGGCGTACGATGTTGTGCTGCTCAACTATTGCGGGCGGTGGTTCTATGACGAACCGGTGGAGGAGCGCTGGGGGAAACAGGCGGAAGCGACGTTGTTCAGCTTCGTGCGCAAGGGCAAGGGCATCGTCGTCTACCACCCGACATTCATGCTGGGCGCGCCGGACTGGCCGGAATTCGAGCGCTTGGCGGGCGCGGCGCTGCGGCAATCTCCGACGCCGAGTCGTCGAGCGCCTGTGGACGCATTCCGGATACGCGTCATCGATCGCGAGCACCCGATCACGCGAGGCATGCGCGAGTATCTGTGGACATTCATGGACGACATGTACACCAATCTTCGCTGGCATCCGCAGACCAAGGACATGCGAGTCCTGGTTACCGGCTACGACGATGCGGCCGCTTATGCGCACGCGCTGGCGGGCCCGAAATACCCGCCGGAGCAATACACGGCCAAGCGCCTCGCGGCGATGCCCGGAATGAACCAGGAGCACCCGCTTGTGTGGACGTCCCGCTACGGCAAAGGCAGGGTGTACAGCTGCACGCTCGGGCACGGGCCGGACACGCTGCGCTATGAGGCATTGATCAGCCTGCTGGTGCGTGGGACGGAATGGGCCGCGACCGGGTCGGTGACGGTGCCACTGAATGACAAAGCCGTGGAGTTTTAGAGACATAACTGGTCGGGAGTGGAAGAAATGCTGTTGTCCCCTTGTATAGAATGGGTATTCAAAGCGGAACATCCGGATTTCTGCGAGCGCATTCGCGCGGCGAGCATGGCCGGATTCACGGCGGTTGAGTTTCACATGTGGCGCGATAAGCCGCTGAGCGACATAGAGCGCACGCTGGCGGAGACTGGCGTTGCCCTCACCGGCTTTCTGGTCGAGCCGCGTGTTACGCTCACGGATCCGGCGGCCGATGCAGCGACCTTGACTGCCGTGCGTGAGAGCCTGGAGATCGCCCGGCAGCTGAAGGCGCCCGCGCTGGTGCTCGCCTCCGGTCCGACGATAGCCGACCGCAGCCGACCGCAGCAGCACGATGCCATGGTGGCCGTGCTCAGGCAGTGCGCCCGTCTTGCCGAGGACGCCGCAGTCACCATCTTGGTTGAGCCAGTCAATACCCGCGTCGATCATCCTGGGGTGTTTCTCGACTTGACGCCTGAGGGGCTGGACATGATCGAGGAAGTCGACAGCCCGCGAGTACGCCTGCTTTACGACATGTACCACTCGACTTGCATGGGCGAGGACCCGCAAGGGGTGCTCGGTGACCGCATACACTTGGTCGGTCATGTGCAGGTGGCTGATGCGCCGGGCCGCCACGAGCCGGGCAGCGGCGCGATTGATTGGAAGCGGTACATGCGGGTGCTGCGGACCAAGGGTTATCAGGGCGCCATTGGCATGGAATACCGTCCGTCGGGCGGCTCACTGCAGTCATTGCAGCGGGCACGCGAGAGTTTGGAGGGATAATCGAGTGCAGTGGCAAGTCATGTGTGTTAGAGCCGCAGTGAATGTGACCTCATGAGCGCGCTCGATGCCAGCCTGCGCTCCCTGCTGGACGCGGCGCTCGCTGGCGAGCGAGCAGGCACGCCGGAGGCGCTCGATCTGCTCGAGCGAGCCCCGGCGGCTGTGCTGATGCCGACGGCCGAACGTCTGACGCTGCGGGGCTTCGGCGAGAGCGTGACGTACTCGCGCAAGGTGTTCATCCCGCTCACGGAGCTTTGTAGGGACGTGTGCCACTATTGCACATTCGCCAAAGCGCCGCGGCAGGTGCGGGCTCCTTTTCTCAGCGAGGAGGAGGTATTACGCATCGCGGAGACCGGTCGAACTGCTGGCTGCAAGGAGGCGCTGTTCACACTTGGCGACAAGCCCGAGCAGCGCTATCGCTCCGCCGCGACGGCATTGGCGTCCATGGGGATGCAAACCACAGTCGACTACCTGCAACACGTCGCTGGGCGCGTGCTCGAGCACACCGGACTGCTGCCGCACCTGAACGCCGGGGTCATGAGCTCCGCGCAGTTGCGCCGTCTCCGTACGGTCAGCGTGTCAATGGGCCTGATGCTCGAGAGCGCCGCGCGGCGATTGTGCGCGCGCGGCGGACCGCACTTCGGATCTCCGGACAAGCAGCCCGGAGCGCGTCTGGCGATGCTCGAAGCGGCGGGCGACCTCGACATCGCCATGACAAGCGGTCTCCTCATCGGGATCGGCGAAAGCCGCCGTGAGCGATTGGAGGCGCTGCTAGCGCTGCGCGACCTGAACGATCGCCATGGGCACGTACAGGAATTGATCATCCAGAATTTCCGGGCCAAGCCCGCGACGAAGATGGCGCGCAGTCCGGAGCCCACCCTGGAGGAGCACCTGTGGACGATCGCCGCCGCGCGGTTGCTGTTCGGACCGGCCATGTCGCTGCAGGCCCCGCCCAATCTGCGGCCCGAGGCTCTTTCCGCCCTGATACGCGCGGGAGTGAACGACTGGGGTGGTGTCTCGCCGGTGACGTCTGATCTTGTGAACCCGGAAGCGCCGTGGCCCCAGCTGCGGGTGCTGGCGCGCAGCACCGCCGAAGCCGGTCGGGATCTGCTCGAGCGCCTGGCCCTGGTGCCGGCGATGGCACGCGAGCCGGAGCGTTGGACTGAAGGGTCGGTGACCGCGCGTGTGCGGCGGCTGAGCGATAGCCTCGGCTTGGCGCGACCGGATCTGTGGTATTCCGGTGCGAGCGCGCCGCTGCCGCTGCGCGCCCCGCCTCGGCGCGCCGGACACTCCGCCGCGCTCGCAGGCATTCTCTCGGCGGTCCGCTCCGGGCACGATCTCAAGGAGGAGGATCTGCAGCGCTTGTGCAGCGCTCGCGGCCGTGATCTCGATGCGCTTATCGAGAGCGCCGATGCGCTGCGGGCCGAGGCCGTGGGGCCAACCGTGACCTATGTGGTCAACCGCAACATCAACTACACGAACATCTGCGCCTACCACTGTGGCTTCTGCGCGTTCTCCAAGGGTCGCTCACATGCAGATTTGCGCGGCGCGGCGTACGACATGAGTCTGGAGGAAATCGCGAGGCGGACCGTTGAGGCCGCCGCGGTGGGCGCCACGGAGGTATGCCTTCAGGGAGGGATCCATCCTCGCTTTACCGGTTCGACATACATCGAGATCGTTCGCGCGGTTAAGGAGACGGTGCCGGCGATGCACGTGCACGCGTTCTCCCCTCTCGAGATCCGCCATGGGGCGGATACGCTCGGGCTATCGGTCGGTTCATACCTCGAGCGCCTGCAGCGAGCGGGTTTGTCGACCCTGCCGGGTACGGCGGCGGAGGTACTCGATGATGAGGTCCGCGCGATCATCTGCCCTGACAAGCTTTCGACGCAGGATTGGCTGCAGGTCATCGAAACTGCCCACGCGGTGGGGCTGCGCACGACCGCCACGATCATGTACGGACACGTGGACGCGCCTCGGCATTGGGCCCGTCATCTGCTGCGGCTGCGGCGGCTGCAGGCACGCACCGGCGGTATCACGGAGTTCGTTCCCCTGGGCTACGTGCACATGGAGTCGCCGCTGTGGCGCAAGGGGCGGACCCGTTCCGGCCCGACGTGGGATGAATCGTTGCTGATGCACGCGGTGGCGCGACTGGCATTGCACCCGCTGGTGACGAATGTCCAGGCGTCCTGGGTCAAGCTCGGCGCCGGTGGTGCCGCGCGCGCGTTACAGGCGGGGGCCAATGACCTGGGAGGCACGCTGATGAATGAATCGATCACACGGGCCGCCGGCGGCGTGCACGGCCAGCTGCTCGATGCGGCACAGCTGCAGGCCCTGGCTGAAAGCATCGGCCGCCCCGCACGGCAACGTACCACGCTCTATGGGGAGATTACGCGCCCGCCGGATGGCGGTCCAGCGGTGACAATCCTCGCGCGCAGTTCACCGATGGTCTTGGCGTCATGAATCGAGCGGTAAAGAAACGATGATCAGAATTGGATACAAGGCCTCTGCCGAGCAATTCGGCCCGAGGCAGCTGTTGCGCTACGCGATTCTCGCCGAAGAGCTCGGGTTCGACTCGGTTCTCGTGAGCGATCACTTTCAGCCGTGGAGGCACCACGACGGCCATGCGCCGTTTGCCCTTGCGTGGCTGGGGGCACTCGGTGCGTGTACGAGCCGCATCATGATGGGAACGAGCGTGCTCACACCGACGTTCCGCTATCCGCCGGCCATCGTCGCGCAAGCATTTGGAACGCTCGGTGTACTTTTTCCCAAGCGAGTGGTGCTGGGTGTCGGTACGGGCGAGTCGCTGAACGAGGTGCCGGCAACAGCGATGGCCTGGCCTGAGCAGCGCGAACGCACGCTACGCCTTAAGGAGGCGCTCGCACTGATTCGACGGCTGTGGCGCGAGGACCGCGTCAGCTTCGAGGGCCAGTATTACCGAACGGAAAAAGCCACGGTGTACGATCGTCCGGAGGAGCCTGTGCCCATCTATGTGGCCGGGGCCGGTCCGTTGATCGCAAAGTATGCGGGCGAGACTGCCGAGGGGTTCATCTGCACTAGCGGCAAGGCCCCGGAGCTGTATCGGGACACGCTGGTTCCGGCGGTGGCGGCGGGGAGGCGCACTGCGAAACGTGGGCCGGAGTCGGTGGACATGATCATTGAGATGAAAGTGTCCTACGATCCGGACCCTGCGCGTGCGCTCGATGACACCCGGTGCTGGGCCGCGCTTGCCCTGTCGCCGCAAGAGAAGCTCTCGGTCGAAGATCCGCTCGAAATGGAGCGGCTCGCCGAGGCGCTACCGGCGGAGCGGGCTGCGAGTCGCTGGATCGTCTCGAGCGATCCGGATGAGCATCTGGAGCGCATCCGGGCCTACGTCGAACTCGGCTTTCGACATCTGGTCTTTCATGCGCCAGGGTTGGACCAGGAGGGATTTCTCAGGCGGTATGCCGAACAGATTCTGCCCCGGCTGCGCCGCGCGTTCGGTTGATGCGCTTGCGCCCCAACGGGCGCG
>JAPTUI010000635.1 GCA_028067895.1 Pseudomonadota bacterium
AACACTCTGTCTCGTGATATCCTCTGTCACGCAAAAGCCTCTCGAGTGGTGAAAGTACTTGTAGCAAAGCCTTTTTACCACGAAAGGGGCTTTTGTTTTTCACGAATCACGAATTTTCTGGGTTAGCTGACCGCTTTTAACTCCGGCTTGCCCTTTTTCGCGAGCTTGGCCACCTTGGCTTCTTTCTTCGCCTTGATTTCCTGAATCATCTCGAGCGCATACGGGGTCGCCGCCTTGATTAATGGGCCGAGGTCATAGACGTTGGTGTCATTTCCTCCGTGCTTATTTTTCCGCGTGATCCGTCGGATCAAATTCCCCTTCTCCAGCGCTGAGAGGCGCTTGCGCACGGTACTCTTGTCCTTGATGCCAATGGCTTTGGCGATACGTTCCTTCGATGGGAATGGCAGCTTTTCGCTTGACCACCAGTAGCTTGCGATTTGCAGGAGGATGTTGAGATCGAGCGAGTCGAGCCCCAATGCCTGCTGCCGCAGCAGAATCGCATTCGGGATCACGGTATAGCCGGCGTCGATAAGTGGAGCACTCCACCGAGCTTTGAGGCGCTTGGCGTGATCAGTATCCGGCTTGGTTGCAGTTGTCATTGGTGTCTCCATGACGTGACATTACCCTGCTCGAAGTGCCGCGCCAATGCTTTTGGCCGTTGCTCCGGGAGGCCTGATGGCCTCCCCGTATTCCTGTATATGTGGCGTGTGCGATGGTAGCTGTGATTCTGGCCGCTGTGCTTTGGGAGGCCATGCAGCCTCCAGGGATGAGGGCGCATAGATCTCCATCTGGGGTTTCTATAGCACCCCCACCAAACATGGCCCCGCCACCGCCGTCTCCAAACTCCTTAGGTCTCAACCATTAAGAAGCTGCTACTTTTTGGGCAATTCGGATTTCTGCGGTGTTCCGGCTGGAGATCGCGCAGTAGTGCCTGAGGATGTTTGGGACTGACCACTATTCCCTGCGGTCTTGGATTGGCCGCTTCCGGGTCGCATTCTGCCGGCTCCATCAAAACTCTCAATGACAACGTCTCTCTTCTTCGGTGCGATGTTGAGAGCCCCGTTGAGGCTATCGTTTCTCCTGTAAATTTCCTTGCCACCACTGCTGCTTCCGGATGTCGGCTTATCATCTTTTTTCATGGTGATCTCCTGAGCCCGAAATGAGCGCGCCGCACTCGCAACACCTAATGCGAAGGAAAGAAGCACCCCGAGAATAAACGCCGACACAGCAATTGTATCAAGTGCGCCAAGCAACGGATCATTCGTCTCGTTCCGATGAACGACGCCTTCCAGGTGATCGCTGTTTCTTCGGAAAATCCATAAAATGGCAAAAAGGCAAATGATGAAGGCCATCAATGCCATGAGATAAAGCGCCAGATCCTCCGCGGAATGGATACCGAAAGCATGGATCAATGAGAGGAGTAGACCAATCCCGCCGGCGGACAATGTCATCAAGCCCTTGTCGCGCTCGAGCCGAGTGTCGTACCACGCCTTCACCGTGGCGCCATAATGGGCAACGTTCTCTTGCCGTATTTCTTCCGCACCTTCTGTGTTTTCCATCACTCGACCAGCCTGTCGTTAGTTCGGTGTTTTTGTCGGCTTCTTTGGCGCTCACATGCAGACACATGGGTATCCGATAGCTACGGCAGCCCCTTAACCCTTAAGTCAGCGCTGCACGTATGATAGGCGGAACTCGTTGCCAGCGCAGCCGTCTTCAAGACTTCCAGCCGACGACGCAGATCAGCTCATCAGCTGCCCGCAGAATGCTGCAAGGGCCACGAGGTTGATCGAAGCTGAAGACCATTTGCGGCACTCGTCTTGGCTTGCGATACAAACCGCCGTGGGCCCACTATCCGCGGCCACGTTCCATTTGTACCGCTCGGCGTGGATGATCTTGTTCGCAACCTCTCGGATTCGGAGCGGCGTGCGAGAGCCGTCAGTGCCGATGATCTCCCCAAATGCAACCCGGTCACCGTAAAGCTGAGAAGAAAGCACTCTCCCCTCTCCATCGTCGATTATCCTGATGTACAGGCCGAGCTCGAGCAGTGCGCGCTCGGCTCGTTCTTCGGGGATCTCGAAGAGCGCTCGCCACAGGTATTTCCACTCCCCGCGAAATTTATCCTCGACGAGTTGCCCTAGCGGCCGCCGCGAGTACACGAACGTCATAATCGTCCCGATGTGTTCATGGGCCAGCCTCGTGGCGTGAAGTGAGTGATGCCGCATCGGTTGTTCGCTTTCCATGGTGATCTCCCAATCTCTCAATTGAATTGCGTCGGGGCCTTGTGCACGTATACACTTGTGGGTATGTACACATGTGCGCATTTATACATGTGAGAGAATCTGCTTGAAAACCCTCGCCATCATTTCCCAGAAAGGCGGCGCCGGGAAAACCACCCTCGCCCTCAATCTCGCGACCGCCGCCGAGCGCGCTGGCCTGGCAACAGCCGTGGTGGATCTTGATCCCCAAGCGAGCGCCAAGGGTTGGCACGACCAGCGGCAGCAAGAGTCCCCGGTCGTGATTTCCGCACAGGCGGCACGTTTGCCGGAGGTGATCGAGACCGCTCGCGCTCATGGGGCGGAGCTCGTGCTCATCGACACGGCGCCCCACTCCGAATCCGCCGCCCTCGCCGCGGCACGGGCCGCCGACCTAATCCTGATCCCCTGCCGCCCGGGCATCCTCGACATCCGGGCGATCGCGACCTCGGCGGATATCGTCTCCCTGGCAAAGAAGGACGCTGTGGTCGTGCTCAATGCCGTACCACCACAGGGCCACCTTCATGAAGATGCCGAGCAGGCGATTCAAAGCTATGGCCTTGCGGTCGCGCCGACGCGGCTCGTGCAGCGAGCCGCCTTCGTCCATTCCCTCACGGTCGGCCAGACCGCCGTCGAGTTCGATCCGCTCGGCAAAGCCGCGGCCGAGATCATCGAGCTATACCAGTGGATATGCTCACGTGTGGACATTCCCACACGTGCGAGTGTGAGGAAAACCGCATGACCACAAAACGCGCCAGCCTGGCGTCGGCCCTGCAAAGCGTCTCCCGGCAACCCGAGCCGCACGCCGCCCAGGCCCATGCCACGATGTCGGAGGCTCAACCCGCCGCGGCCGAGGGTTCGAGGCGCCAGACGCGCCCGATGAGCCGGCTCGGGAAAAAGACGATCGCGGCTCACTTCGATCCGGCGGCTTCCAAGCAGCTCAAGCAAATCGGCCTCGAGCGTGATCGCTCGGTGCAGGATCTTTTGCGCGAGGCCATCAACGATCTGTTCGAGAAGTACGGTAAGGCGCCGATTGCATGACCACTTGTGTACATGACGACACGTGTACATATGGACATGTCGAACCACAGAAACCCAGCGCGGCCCGGACGCCGGCGAGCCGCGGACAACGCCGGCCGGTGACCGCCCCCGAGGAATGGCAGGTCAATCTCGGGCGCCGTGTCATCACTCACATCAAGAGCGGCCTGGTGCTGAAGATGCGCGAGGGGTTCCGGCGCGGGGAGTTAATGGCGTTTCCCGTGAATCCCGAGCGCATGCCACGATGGGGCACGCGCTGGCCCCGCGCTCTGCGGGAGGCCGAGGCGCTGTACCATGCCGCGCTCGCTGCGCAGCACGAGCGACAATCCGAGAAGCCTGAGGAGGGCGTGTGAAAAAGGGCGATCCGCATTCCGGAGGTGGGGGCCCCCAACCGGCCGGCGAGCTCGTTCCCGCCGCCTTCAGGCCGCGTTCGCCCACCCACCGGCGCGGACTCGAGGATCCGTTCCTCCTCGATGCCAACGCCGAGGGTCCGATCCTCTACCAGCACTCGGTGCTCTGTCAGACCTGTCTCCCGTACCGAAATCCCGGCGAGGTGCGGCTCTGGCAGCAGAAGAACGGCCTGGCGCGCTTGGAAGTGCAGGCGGGCCGGGCCTATGACGGCACCAAGGACGATTTCGTCGACGTCGGGCTGCCCTTCGGGGCCAAACCGCGCCTGGCGCTCTACCACCTCAACGCCGAGGCGCTACGCACTCAGTCCCCCACGATCGAGCTCGACGACAGCCTGACGGCGTTCGTGAAGCGTACGCTCGGGTTGGACCCCAAGGGTCGGAACATCCGCACGGTGAAAGACCAGCTCACCCGTCTCTCCGCGGCGGACTTCCGGTTCGGGATGGCGGGGCCCGAGGGCCGCTCGATCACCGTCAAGGGGACGGTCATCGAAGGCTTCGAGCTCTGGACCGCGCGGGATCCGCGCCAACGGATTCTGTGGCCCACCACCGTGCAGTTCTCGCAGCGGTACTTCGAGAGCCTGATGCGGCACGCCGTGCCGCTCAACGAGACGGCCGTGGCCAGACTCTCCCACAGCGCGATGGCGCTCGACATCTACACCTGGCTGGCCCAGCGCCTACACCGGGTCGGAAAGGGCGGGGGTACGCTGATTCCCTGGACCGCCCTTCACGAGCAGTTCGGACACGGATACGAACGCCAGCGGGACTTCCGCCGGGTCTACCGGCATACCCTAAAGGCCGTGCACGAGAACTATCCGGAGGCCAAGTTCGACCTCGGCGAGGAGGGCATGACGCTCTGGCACAGCCGCTCGCCGGTCCCGCCCAGAGCGCTACCGGTCAGATCCTCATAATCACGGCCACTTTGTCGCGCCGGTCTCCAATAAGTCTTCCCGTTCAGTGACTTACCGACGATCACTTTGTCGCGCTCACCCGTGGATAACCCTGTTGACTCGCCAAGTTATCCACGGCCACTTTGTCGCGCTTTTCACGGCCACTTTGTCGCGCTTGAAGCCCGAAAGTCACGGCCACTTTGTCGCGCTGCTCTTAATAGAAGACCTATAGCTTAAGAACCTATAGCTTCCCGATAGTTGGCACGCGCGCCCTGTGGACGGATTCGCCGAAGACGGCGACCCGCCCACGAGGCCGCTGCGGCCCAACAGCAGGATTTGCTTTGAGACCCGTCCAGAACCGAGCCAAAAGCCCACAGGGCCGAGATCTCAAATTCAACCTGAAAGAGAGCGAGCGAGAAAAGAAAGCCGGCGGAGCGGCGTTTAACGCGGCCCAGGCCGAGCCGCTGGTCTTGCCTGGACCCTCGAAGGGGAGATGACCCCGACCGGTTTCGTGGTTTCAGTTACCCGATCATTCCACGGTCGCCGCAGCCGAATCACACATAAATGGGCGAGCGACGACCTCGCAGTGGCCCTGGAGACCGAGTTCTCACGCTCTTGCGGAGTACGGTTCCTAAAACCACGAATCTCGGCCCATGCGGTGGCGCCGCGATCAGCCAGCAGCGGGTTCTCCTGGCTTCGTTCTCGCCCGCAGCTCGAACAGCGCCCGGTCGTCCTCCCGCGTCAGCGCCTCATCGAGCCAGGCGCGGAGTTCCGCTTCCGGGAAGCGGCCCTGCTCGATCCTCGCCAGCACGACGGCCCCGATGAGGACCTTGCGCCGGGTGTCGACCTTGCGGGTGCGCCTGGCTTCGATGGAGCGGCGGCGGGCCTCGACGCGCTGCTGCTTGGCCTTCAGCTGTTTCAGGCGCGTCTCGAGGACGGTGATCTGTTCGTTGAGCTTGGGCATCGGGGCCTCCGCTTGGCCGTGTCGGGGCGATTCGGCATCCACTGGTGCGTCGCGTCTGTGGGGACTGTGATGCCCGGCGCCGCGTGGTGCTGCCGACGCAAAAGAGGCATGAGCGTCTAGCGTACTGCCCCTGAGGCGCGTAGCCTAGGTGTCCGTGCCGTGGGGACAAAGGCGCACTTATGCAAACCCTCGAAGACTCGGGTTTGCGGGTGGTGCCGGCATCGGGCGCGCCGGCTTCGTTCCGGTCCCGGGCCGTCCGCGTCGCGCGGACGGCCGGATCAGACGGCGAGTTCTGTATGTTGAGCGAGTAAGGCGGACCCACGTGGCGAGTTACCACCTCAGCGTGAAGCCGGTCAGCCGGGCGAGAGGGCGCAGCGCTCCCGCTGCGGCAGCGTATCGTGCGGCCGACCGCATCCGTGACGAGCGCACCGGGGAGCTTTTCGACTTCCGCCGCAAGCGAGGGGTCGAGTATCGGGAGATCCTGCTGCCGGCCGCGGCGCCTTCGTGGGCGGGTCAGCGGGAGGCGCTCTGGAATGCGGCTGAAGCCGCGGAGCGACGGAAGAATTCCACGGTCGCGCGCGAGTTCGAGATCGCGCTGCCATCCGAACTCACTCCGGCTCAGCGCCGAGAGCTCGCGGTGCGCTTCGCCCGGGAGCTCGTCACCCGGCACGGATTTGCCGCCGATGTCTGCCTGCACAAGCCGGGCCGGGGAGGGGATCGGCGCAATCACCATGCGCACATCCTGTGCTCGACCCGGCGGCTGGGGCCCGACGGGTTCAACGACAAGACGCGCGAGCTCGATGACCTCAAACGCGGGCCCGCCGAGGTGACCCGTTGGCGCGAGCGTTGGGCGGAGCTGCAAAACGAGCTGCTCAAGGAGCACGGCCTCAGTGCTCGGGTCGATCACCGCAGCCTCGAGGCCCAGGGTCTTGCTCGAGCCCCGACCCATCACAAGGGGCCGGCCATCACTGCCCTGGAGCGGCGCGGTATCGAGACCCGTGTGGGTTGGCGGTTCGCCGAGGAGCAGCGCCGGGAGATGCAGGCCCGCCTCGAGCGCGGCGCCGAGCTCGGGCGGTTGGAGCGGGAGCACCGGGAGTTGAGCCGCTCGATTCTCGATCTCTCCGGCGATATCGCCCAGGCGCGCCGGCAGCGCGACCTGGCGCACCCGATCGAGCACAGTTCGTCGCTGGCGTCGCCAGAAGCTACGCCGGCGAAGGAGGAGGGGAGGGGACTCACCGCGGCCGATCGGTTGCGGCGCATCGTCGAAGAGCGCGCTCCGGTGCGGGACGCCGGGCGATCACCGGAACGGCTGTCTCTCGAGGAAATCGGCCGGCGGGAGATCGAGAAGCAAGGTCGGCTCGATCGGGAGCGCCAAGCCGAGAGACAACGTGCGCTCGAGTCCGAGCGTGAGCGAGAACGGGAAAATCAAAAAGACCGCGATCCGGGCCTGGAGCTCTGAGTCGCGACCAGGAAGGGGAGCTTGGCCGAGCGTGCGCTGTGCGGGAGGGGCTGCTATGTTCTTCATCCATGCCAGTTGTCTTTCGCCACAAGAACGTCCGTTTTTTCTTCTTCTCGAACGAGGGCAACCCGCGAGAACCGATACACATTCACGCCGATGCACCCGACGGCGACGCGAAGTTTTGGCTATACCCGGAGGTACAGGTGGCGCGCAGCGCCGGGTTCGACCGGCGTACACTGGCGGAGTTGGCGCGAGTCGTTGAAGATCACCGCGACGAAATCGAGAGAGCCTGGCATGAGCACTTCGGCTAAAGCACTGCACTTCGACGACCATACGATGTGGGTCGACCTCACGGATGGGCGCACGATCGGCATTCCGCTAGCGTGGTTCCCGCGGCTGCTGCACGCCACGGCCGAGCAGCGGCAGCACTATCGCCTCAGCGTGAGCGGCAACGGCCTGCACTGGGAAGAGCTCGACGAGGACATCTCCGTCGAGGGCTTGCTCGCCGGCCGGGGCGATCTCACGCACCGACCCTTGCAAGCGGCCTGAACCCGGCTATCGGTTTACAGCCTGAATCCGGGTTGCTAGCATCGACCTAGGGTCTCAGGCCCTAGGACGGATCGGGTGGATAGTTGCCTTGGGGGCTCGGGTCGGACTTGCACCGACATCCTCAGGGTTGCACCCCTGATACCTTGGACTGTCTCGGCCACCGAGGCCCCAAGGTCAGCCATCCACCGTCACCGCTGTACGAAAAGCCCGCGCCCTGCGCGGGTTTTTTGTTTCTGCCTGCCTGCGCTATTTCCTGATCCCTATATTTCATTGTATCCGGAAAGCGGACAGAGGCAACACCAAAAATCTGTCACTCGATGTCAGTTTCGAGTTTCCGAAGAAAGTACAAATGCTTTCTACGGGATGCCGTAGGCCTGTAATTCTCGTGGAAACGAGTTTCACGAAGACGTAACTCTGTCTGAGTTCTGTCTGACCTCTGTCTGATCTGTTAGGCATGACGTACAAGCGCACTTGTAATTGCTGCTGACCGGCGAGGCCTCGGTGACCGCGGTCATGCCGCGTTGAAGGCCCCCAGGCCTAGATCCGCCATCCGACCATGGTTGATTGCTCCTTCTGCCCCGCCGCAGAGAGGT
>JAPTUI010000375.1 GCA_028067895.1 Pseudomonadota bacterium
GACCAGATCGAGCACCGGCGGGATGACGAGCGCCCCGGCGATCACGCCCACCACCAGCGCCCACTGCTGCTTCGCGGGCGTCGCATCGACCAGCTGCCCGGTCTTCAGGTCCTGCAGGTTGTTGTTGGCGATCGAGGCGACCGCGAACACCACGGAGGTGACGAACAGCGCGAAGGCGACCAGTGCGCGGCCTGCGTCGGCCGGCAGCCCCGATTTAACGATGAACACCAACAGCAGCGCGAACAGCACCACCACCAGGATGCCGATGCCCGAGAGCGGACTGTTCGAGGAGCCGATGAGCCCGGCCATGTAACCGCACACGGTCGAGACCAGAAAGCCCATGACCGCCACGAATATGACCCCGCCGATCGACAGCAGCAACGCATGCGCACCGAGTCCGCTGCTGCGGCTGAAGGACCACAACAGCCAGGCGACCGGCACCAGGCAGGCGAGGGAGATCAGCCCCACGAGGCCGATCGGAATGTCGTGCTCGGTCCGCGGCAGGGTATGGCCCTGTCCGCGCTGGCGCGCCCGCGAGGAGGCCATCGCACCGGTGAGCCCCTTGCGCACCGGCTTCACCAGCGTGCCGAGCGTCCAGATCGCCGCCATGCCGATCGCGCCGGCGCCGACGTAGCGCACATAGTGATCCCAAGCGCCCTGCGCGGCCACGGCGGCTGCGCCGTGGGCGGGATGCAGCATCAGAAAATGCGGCACGCCCCAGCCCCAGCCGATCAGAGCACCGATCAGCATCGCAAGACCCACCGCGGGGCCCACCAGGTGACCGATCGCGAACAGCGCGAACGACAGACTGAAGTCGAATCCGCTCGCCGCGCCGGCTTTGCCGATGCGGAAATAGCGCACCACGTCGCTGGTGAAGATCTGGGTCTGCACCACGACGTAGAAGGCGGCCGACACCAGCGCGCCGACCACGACCGCCTTCAGCCCTGCCCCGCCGGTTTCGACCGCCTCGATGTCCGCGTTCTGGGCCTGCCCGGAGCCGACCTTGAGCACCTCGGCGCAGGCGACACCTTCCGGGTACGGCAGGTCAGAATCGGTCACCAGCGCCCGGCGCAACGGGATGGTGTACATGACCCCGAGGATGCCGCCGGTGGCGCACACCAGGAAGGACATCCAGAACGGGAAACCAGTCCACCAGCCGACGATGACCAGCCCCGGAAGCACGAAGATGATGCTCGAGAGGGTCCCGGCGGCCGAGGCCACCGTTTGCACGATGTTGTTCTCCTGCATGGTCGCCCCGCGCAGCGCGCGCAGGATGCCCATCGAGATCACCGCTGCGGGGATGGAGGTGGAGAAGGTGATGCCGGCCTTCAGGCCGAAGTACACGTTGGCGGCGGTGAACACCAGGGTGATGAGCACCCCGATGACCATGCCGCGAAATGTGAACTCGCCGAGCGCACCAGCGCTCTGGGATGCAGGTGTGGTCATTCTTCAGTTCTTTCGGGTCACCGAGAGCGCGCGCCGTGGGCGCGTCACCCCCCCATGGGACGCACCTTAGCCGATCTGCGCCGGGGTGTCTGCCCCGCCCCGGTACGCACCGCCGGCGCTAGTAGGACCTCGCGCAGCACGAGCGCGTGATTGTGCTCGGCATCGCGCGCACCATAAAGAAGCGTCACGGGAGCGCGCCCGGCCGCCGCGCGCAGCTCCTCGAGGGGCGCGTGCTGCGCGGCGAGCTCACCGCGGTAGCGGCGGCGGAATTCGCGCCAGCGCTCGGGGTCGTGGCCGAACCAGCGCCGCAGCGCAGCGCTCGGCGCGAGCACCGGCATCCAGGCATCGAGCGCGGCACGCTCACGCGTCATGCCACGGGGCCAGAGCCGGTCGACGAGCACTCGCAGGCCGTCCTCGCCGGGCGGGTCATAGACGCGGTGGACGCGAACGTCCAGTCTTGGGCCATGGCGCATAAATGACCTCAAGTGTTTGTTTATAAAGAGTTTAATATATTACAGTGGATTGTCACAAAAACGTCATATCGCCAGCGTACGCTACCGCGCCGTAGAGAAACGTCCTGTGCCACTCGCATCCTCAGTTCTGCAAAAGGTACTCCCATGAGCATGAAATCCGGCCCTGCCCGGCGGCGGGCTTCCCTGGTCCTCACGGCCACCCTGGCGCTGTGCACGCTGGCAGGCGCGCACGCCGCGATGGCGTCGCAGGAGCGCCTCCTGGAAACGGGTTCCTCGCTGCTGTACCCGCTGTTCAACCTGTGGGTCCCGGTGTACGCCAAGTCCCATCCGGGCGTGCAGATCACGACCCAGTCCACCGGCAGTGGCACCGGCATCTCTCAGGCGGTCTCCGGCATCGCCCAGATCGGCGCCTCGGATGCCTACATGAGCCCCGCCCTGGTGCGCATGCACCCGACGATGCTGAACATCCCGCTCGCCATCTCCTCGCAGATGATCAACTACAATGTCCCGGGCTTGAACCGCATCCACCTGAAGCTGAGCGGTCCGGTCCTCGCGGCGATGTACTCCGGGCGCGTGCGCTATTGGAATGACCCGATGATCGCGCGGCTGAACCCCGGCGTACGGCTGCCGCATCAGCAGATCGTCCTGGTGCATCGCACCGACGGCAGCGGCGACACGTTCATCTTCACGCAATACCTGTCGTTCAGCACTCCGGCGTGGATGAACTCGGTGAGCTACGGCACCTCGGTGAGCTGGCCGGCCGTCGAGGGCGGCATCGGCGCGGAGGGCAACCCGGGCATGGTCAACGCCTGCAAGGGCACGCCGTACTCGATCGCCTACATCGGCATCAGCTACAAGAGCGCCACCGAAAAGGCCGGTCTCGGCGAAGCGGCCATCCAGAATCGCGCCGGCGCGTTCGTGCTGCCGACTCCGGCGACCGTGCAAGCCGCGGTGAACGCCACGGCGGCCCACACGCCGCGCAATGAGCGCATCAGCCTGATCTTCGCCCCGGGCAAGAACTCCTACCCGATCATCAATTACGAGTATGCGATCGTGAACGCGGTGCAGCCGAATGCGCAGACCGCTGCGGCGCTGCGTGAGTTCTTCAACTGGGCGCTGAGCCCGCAGGACGGCAACTCCCCGCACTTCATGAAGTCCGTCGGCTTCGTCGCCCTGCCGGCCCCGATCGTCGCACTGAGCAAGGCGCAGGTCGCGATGATCCACTGAGGAGGCGGCAGTCCCTTGCGGCCGGTCGTGCCCCGCACGGATGCGGGGCACGACCGGCCTGCGCTCTTGCACGTACCCGTTGCATCGCCGAAGCGGAGCGGCCATCCTTGCCCGCCATGAAGTTCAGAGCCTGGCTCGCCCTCGTCGCGGGCATCCTGCCCGCCACCCTCATCGCCATCCTGGTCTTCCTGGCGCTGTATTCCTGGCCGGCCATGCATTTCAATGGCTGGGGCTTCGTGTTCCGCGACGTATGGAACCTCGGCAACCTCTACGCCGACCCGATCATGCGCCACGGCGTGCAGGTCCAGCCCGGCGCCACCTACGGCATCCTCTTCCTGGTGGTCGGCACGCTGCTCTCAACCCTGATCGCGCTCGCCATCGCTCTGCCGATGGGCGTCGGTGCGGCCATCTTCCTCGCCGAGGCGGTGCCCGCCCAGCTGCGCCCGTGGATCTCCTTTTTCGTCGAGTTGCTGATGGCGATCCCGAGCGTGGTGTTCGGCTTGTGGGGCTACGTGGTGGTGATCCCGTTCCTCGGCCAGCACTTCTACCCGCTCCTCGGACGCACGGTCGGGAAGTTCATTCCGTTCTTCGCCACCCCGACCGGCAGCGGCTACGGCCTGCTCACCGCCGGCATCGTGCTGTCCTTGATGATCGTACCGATCATCGCCGCGACGCTGCGTGATGCACTGGTGAGCCAGCCGGCGTCGCTGCGCGAGGCGGCGCTCGGGCTCGGCGCGACCCGCTTCGAGGCACTCTGGAAGGTGATGCTCCCCGGCACCCGCAAGACCCTGATCGGCGCGACGTTCCTCGCCCTCGGCCGGGCGCTCGGGGAAACCATGGCGGTGCTGATGGTGAGCGGCAACGCCCTGAACTACCTGCCGCACCGCATCTACGACCCGGTCTCGACCATGGCGGCGTTCATCGTCTCGCAGCTCGACAGCGCGCTGCAGGACCCCAGCGGACTGGCGGTGCGCTCGCTGGCGGAGATCGCCTTCGTGCTCGCCATCATCTCCATCCTCGTCAACGCCCTCGCCCGAGTGCTGCTGATGGTGTGGAACAACAGCCAGCGCTCAGTGATGGTCTGAGCCGATGAACACACTCGCCCCGGTCCGCAGCACCCATCACATCCGCCTCTCGCGCCGCCTCGCGAGCCTCTCGGGTTGGACGTTCACCGGCGCCTGCCTGATCGTGCTCTCGGTGCTGATGGTGTGGATCCTCGAGGTGGTGTTCGTGCGCGGCGTCGGCGCGCTCAAACTCTCGGTGCTCACCACCATCACCCAAGGAAACGGCGGCGGGCTGCTCAATGCCATCGAAGGCACGCTGGTGCTCTCCGGCGGCGCGCTGCTGCTCGCCGTGCCGTTCGGGGTCGCCGCGGGCATCTATTCGGCCGAGTACCGCTTCAGCCGCTGGGCCGTGGCGATCCGCTTCCTCGCTGACGTGCTGGTCGGCGTTCCCTCGATCGTGGTCGGGTATTTCGGCTACGTCGGCATGGTCGAGTGGCTCGGCTGGAGCTTCTCGGTGGCTGCCGGCTCCATCGCGCTCGCCATCATCAGTCTCCCCTACATCTGCCGCACCACGGAGCTCGCCTTGCGGCAGGTCTCGAACGATCTGCGCGACGCCGCCTACTCCCTCGGCGCCGATGATCGGCGCGTGATCCTCGGGGTGTGCCTGCCGGCGGCGATGCCCGGGATCCTCACCGGCATTCTGCTCGCGCTCGCCGTGTCGGTCGGAGAAACCGCCCCGCTGCTGTACACCGCCGGCTGGTCGAACTATCTGTGGGATGGGCACCTGACGCACTCGCCGATCGGCTATCTGACGTATGCGATCTGGACGTTCATCAACGAGCCGTTCGCCGCGGCGAACGCGCTCGCCTACGCCGCCGCTTTGCTGGTCACCGGCTTCGTGCTGATCATCAACATCCTGGCGCGCGTCGTTCTCGACCGGCGCGCCCGCCAGCACTGAGCCCCGCTCAGAGAGCCGGCGGCCTGTCCCCGGCATGTTCGAGGTCCGCATCTTCGGCGTCCTGACGCCCGTACGTGCGGAACTTCTCCACCACCTGCGCCATCTCCGCCGCATCGAGCAGCGTCACGCCGCCAATCGCGAGTGCCGCGGCGTACTGCGCCGCGAGATCCTCGACTTGCGCCGCCAGGCGGAGCGCGGCGTTGACGTCGACGCCGAGTGCGATGATCCCGTGATGCGCAAGCAAACAGGCCCGGCGATCTTCGAGCGCCGCCAAGGCAGCATCTGAGAGTAGCTGAGTGCCGAACGTGTGGTACGGAGCACAGCGGATGTCGGCGCCGCCGGCGACCGCCACCATGTAATGAAACGCCGCGATGCCCCGCCCCGTGCAGGCGAGCGCCGTGGCGTACCGCGGATGCGCATGCACGATGGCCCCCGCCTCGGGGCGCGCGGCCAGGATGTCGCGGTGAAAGCGCCACTCGCTCGACGGCCGGCGGCGGCCATACCAGCGCCCGTCGAAACGCATCAGCGGAATATCCGGCGGCTCGAGCGAGTCGTAGGGCAGCCCAGTGGGACTGACGAAGAACGAGTCCGCATCCCGACGGATGCTCACGTTACCGGACGTCCCGTGCGTCAGCCCGAGCCGCTGCAAGTCGCCGCACGCCTCGATGAGCGCACGACACAGCTGCCCATCGCGCGCCGCGCCGCTCATGCCGCGCGCTCCGGGTACAGCTGCAGCAACCCGGCGCGGCTCGCGGCACACACGCCCCGCTCGGTGATCAGACCGGTCACCAGACGGCGCGGCGTCACGTCGAAGGCGAGATTCAGCGCCGGGCTCGTCTCGGGCACCACGCGCACCCGCTCGGGCCGACCGGCCGCGCCAAGACCGGTGATGTGCGTCACCTCATCGGGATCGCGCGCCTCGATCTCGATGTCCCGGCCCTCCGCGAGGCTCCAGTCGAGGGTGCTCACCGGCAGTGCGGCATAGAACGGCACGCCGTTGTCGTGGGCGGCAAGCGCCTTCAGATAGGTGCCGACCTTGTTGCACACGTCACCCCCGGCGGTGGTCCGATCGCTGCCGACGATGACCAGATCCACCTCACCGTGTTGCATCAGGTGTCCACCGAGGTTATCGACGATGACGGTGTGCGGCACGCCGTGCGCGCCGAGCTCAAATGCCGTCAGCGCTGCACCCTGATTGCGCGGACGGGTCTCATCGACCCAGACGTGAACGTCGATGCCGGCATCGTGTGCCGCGTAAATCGGCGCCAGGGCCGTCCCCCAGTCGACGCAGGCGAGCCAGCCGGCGTTGCAGTGCGTCAGGACGTTCACCCGGCGATTGAGGTGCTCCGAGCGTTCACGAATGAGTTTCGCGCCGTGCCTGCCGATGGCCCGACACTGCTCGACATCCTCCTCGCAAATGCGCCCCGCCTCGGCAAATGCCGCGGCGGCGCGCTGCGCCACCGGGAGCGGGCCGAGGATGCGGCGCACTCTCTCCAACGCCCAAGCGAGATTGACCGCAGTTGGGCGCGTCGCGCGCAGTACCCGCACGGCCTCGGCGATGCGTGCATCGGAGGCGTCCCGTTGCAACGCGAGGGCCAGACCATACGCGGCGGTCGCACCGATCAGCGGGGCACCCCGCACGATCATGGTGCGGATCGCCTGCGCGGCCTCCTCGAGACTCGTCAGGTCCCGCGTCTCGAACTCGAACGGCAGACGGGATTGATCGATGACCCGCACCGCGCCTGAGGCGAGCGGCCAGATCGTGCGAAAGGCTGTACCGGAGATATTCATGGCGGGCATTCTAATCGGTCGAGTTCGACGCCGCGGTGGCACTCGTCAGTCGCGCCCTCGAAGTGCATTGCACGGCTGCGCTATTGACAGCGTTGACATTTCAATTATCGTACCCCGTGGACGCGCGCCGCTGCGACCGGTGGCCCACTGGAGCGGGTGTGCCCGGGCGGATCTGGATCCCCAGGCCGCGGACCCACGGGCGGGGTGATGCGCCGCGTCGATGCGCTCGCGATGCGCGGACGGCGCGCTGCCGGCGGTAGGGCTTTCAAGACGCGGGCATCGGCCGCGCAGGAGCGTGTCGTGAACAACACCAAGGGTCACCCCGGTTCGAGCCCGCACCGTCTGTGCAGGCGCATTCCGCGCGGCGCTGCGGCGCTCGGTATGATCCTGGCGCTCCACACTGCCGCGGCGAGCGACGCGAACGCACACCGTCCCACGCTGCACGCGCTCGGCCCCTACAACGCCACCTTTCTCGCCGGCGGTATTGGCTTGAAGCGGCCGCTACCCCGCACCGCAGCGCTGCTGCGGTCCGGCGCGGCCTGGTCGATCAGCGCTTGAGTGCGACCCGCACTGACTCAACCGGGCACCGTGATCCTCGGCGGCCTCGGGACGGCCCGCGGCAACCGCTGCGACTGTCTTGCACTCGCCGACGGGCGCGTGCAACTGAATCTCAGCGGCGGCCCGTCACTGCACGCGCCGCTGCAGCTTAGCCCCGGCACCTGGAGCGCGCTCGGCGCGACGTATGACGGACGGATCGCGCGCCTCTATGTCGACGGTCGCCAGGTCGCCATGCGCCGCGCAACTGCCGCGGCGGCACCGGCACAAATCACCCTCGCGCCGCTCGGCGCGGGTCCTCATTTCGGGGGCTCCGTCGCGCACTGGCGCATCCAGGGGCGCGCGCTCAGCGCCGAAACGCTCCAACAGCTCGCCGCAGCGAAGCCGCACGCCGGGCTCATCGAGTTCCATCGCGTCGGCGCCGGCTGGCCGCTGCAGAGGCGCTCCTGGCGCGGCCTGCAGCATCCGCAACCGGCCTGGACGCTGCCGAAGTCACGCGCCCCGCTCGGACGCTGGCGCCAGCCGCCCGAGGCGGCGAGCCGCCGGACCTACCCGCAAGCCGAGCCGGTGCGCCGGCAACCGGCCCTGCGCCACACCCGTCCCGGCCACTGGGTGCTCGAGCGCTGGCGGCTCGAGCCGGCCCCGAAGGTGCCCGTCGGCGGTGCGGTACTCTCGCAGAACACGTATTCCACTG
>JAPTUI010000361.1 GCA_028067895.1 Pseudomonadota bacterium
CGCACCGCGAAAGTCGCCAAAAGCCGTGCGTCCGGTTTCCGTGGCTTGTACAACTTGGCCGACATGCTCTACCTCATCGTCTGGGGTCCGGACACTGCGGACAGGATTCCTGCCGCTTTTAAGGCCCTCTGACAGCACCCGAAAACTCTATGCGAGTAGCCTCTCCATGCAAATCACGCGTTGGTGGATCCGGATATGGTCTCATAAAGAATTTCCATGTGAGGCGAACGGTCAGGTGCCGTATCAGCGCGCGCGTCGCTGCCGGCCTGCGTCTATCCCGTTGGATTCAAGAGTACGTAGCGTGAAACTGCCAGAACTTTCGCGGCTGCTCGGTGGCGCCACTGCCGCCTTATTCGCAATGGCCGTGTGTGCCCCAATGGGGTTGTACGCGAGGAATGCGCCTTCGCCGCACTACAGCGTTAATCGCTTCACTATCGGGGAACTCCTCGAGAATCCAAAGACGCGGGTGATTCTCGACAAGTATATTCCCGGATTTGGCACCTCGCTAGCCGCGCAGTTCATGCGTCTCCGTTTGCTGAAATCCGTGCAGGCGTTCGACCCCGTCATTACCAACGCGCTGCTGGCTCGCGTCAATAACGCGTTGCGGATGGTGCCGGTGACAGAGGCGGCCGCGGCGCTATCGCCGCCGCCGCCCGACGGACCGACGAACATACCGGACGCCGAGCTCGATCCGGCACGTCACCTCTTGCCGTCTCAGGTCGAGTCTGCGCTTCACAAACCACTTCCGGAGCAGTACGTGTGGACGGTCGAACGGCCGGGAGACGGCTACAATGGGCAGCCTCATTATTTCCGGGACGTTTTCGAAGTATCGAAGCTGCCCGCGCATGCCACGCTGTACATAGCGGGTCCACGGCAAGTGCACATCTATATAAATGGCCGGAAAGTCGGTCGCTACCAGTGGAATATAGAGTTTCCGAGGGTGGATTTTCCGATGGGCATCCGGGTCTATCAAAAGGACGTGACAAAGGCCCTCCACGTTGGCAGCAATGTCATCGCAATCGAAGCCGTACGAGGCCCAATGGCGGGTAACGAAGCTCTCGCTCCGATCAGCCGGCACTTCCATGACGGGAAAGTGTTGGCGGTGATGATCGTTCCGGCGGGCCGCGGCCGGCAGGCGCCGCCGCTGCTGATGAGCAACCGGAACTGGCGCGCGACGGCTGGCAGGGTCGCCACTGGCTGGTGGCGCACGCACTTCAACGCGGCCAGCTGGCCGCGCGTCGATGATCTTGGCGGCATCGAAAGCGCCATCGGTCTTTTCCAGGCCAACGCTGACGCAGGTATGTATGCATGGCCGGGATACCAAGGAATATCACCGTTTCTCGCGCAGTTTCCGCTGGATGCGATGGCGGTTCGCCAAGTGTACGCAGGTGTCGGTACGATGAAGAACGTGCAGGCCTTGGTCGCACCGACGCCGCATGAATTGTTCACTGTTACCTTGCCCAGTCGGCGCGTTGCGCGCAGCAATGCGCCTCAGATCCTGCTTGACTTCGGTCGTGAAGTGACGGGCCGCCTGGAAATCCAGTCGGACTCCAATACGCCGGCCGAGGTAACAGTGCAGTACGGTGAGTCCCAGGCCGAGGTGCAGTTGCAACCGTATCTTGGTGTGGACCCGATCTACATTCCGCCACATGGAACGGCATTTGGGCCGAAAAGCGGCTTCCGCTACGCGATCGTCAAATTCGTCGGTGGACGCACGACCGTCTTTCGAGCGATTCGCCTCGACGGAATTGCATATCCGGTCCGATACCGGGGATATTTCGAATCTTCGAGTCCGTTACTCAACAGGATGTGGACCATAGGTGCGTATACGGCGCACCTCTGCATGCAAGACGACATATGGGACGTTGCCAAGCGCGACCGCAACCGCTGGGCGGGTGATCTCGATGTAAGCGGACGGACCATAGATGACGTATTCGGCACGCACTTCCTGATGCAGGCAACGTTGAACAAGCTGATCGGTCCGGCTCCCATTCACGAACATGTCAACGATATCCCGGGGTACTCCGCTTTCTGGATCAATACCCTCTACGAGTACTACCTGCACACCGGATCGGTGAAGGAACTTGCGCGCGTTCATACGCGCCTCCTCGAGCTTCTCGCCTATATGGAAATGGATCTCAACAAGCAGGGGTTGTTCTCGGACTTGACGCACGGATGGGCATTCGTCGACTGGTCGCCGGGCATGCACAGTTACGACAAACAGACGCGGATGGCCACTCAGTTCGAGTATTACCAGGCATTCAAGGATGCGGCGCGTCTGCTGCACGTGCTGCACGATGAGAAAAACGCGCGGCTCACGGCCGCCGAGGCGGCGCGGCTGAAATCAGCGGCACGACGGTATATGCGTGGGCGGAACGGGACGTACGGCGAGCGATGGCAGCCGAACGCGTACGCCGTGCTGTCCGGTGTCGCAGGCAAGAGGGGATACCGGGCGATCTGGCGCCACGTGCTCGCCGAGGTCGGTACGCCCCAATACCGCGGGTATGTGATCACACCCTACTACAACTATTACGTCGTCAGCGCCATGGCCAAGATGAACCACAGGCGCGCTGCGCTCGCGTGGATCCGGCAATATTGGGGCGGCATGGTGAATGAGGGCGCGACCAGCTTCTGGGAAGGCTATAACCCGACCTGGTTCAAAGGATTCATCTATCAGGAGAACCTCCAGGCCGACGATCAGTGGGGCTTTCACGTAAGTCTTGCCCATGGATGGTCGAGTGGAGTCACGCCGTGGCTGATGAGCCAGATATTGGGCATTCGACCGCGTGCCGGTGGATTCTCACGGGTCGACATCCGTCCGGATCTCCTCGGCCTGAAGTGGGTCAAGGGCGGAGAGCCGACCCCGCGGGGTATATTGCGCGTGTCGGTGCGCAGGCACGACGGCTATGTGACGACGATTGTGCTGCCGCCGGATGAGATCGCGAAAGTCTCAGTTCCGGTGAGTCCGCAGCGCGCACAGGTCGTGGTCAATGGTCGGTCGGTACATAGCGTCTCCGCCGATCACGGCAGGCGTGGCGACGTTATCCTGCGGCAGCAAGGCACCTATGTCGTCACCACGCGCTAAGACACGATTGCGGCGAAATTCGCGCGCGGTGGTGCCTGCAAATTTGGCCGTTCCGTCTTCCGTGTCGAGGCGTTAGAGATGCCTCTATGCTGTCGCCAGGCCGACCGAATTATGGCTGTCCGTAACGGAAGACCTTGAATATGCAGCCTGATTGCGTCGTTGTCTTTGATGTTGGCAAGACTTTGGCGAAACTCAGCCTATACGATGCCAGCGGAGCGTGCGTGTGCGAACGTCGCCGTTACAACGCGCGTGTCGAAGGCCACCAGCGCCTGTGGCTCGATACGGAGGGAATCGACGAGTGGGCGGCCAGAGTGCTCGCGGAGTTCTCGAAGTTGGGAAGGATCGGCGCAATAGTGCCGGTTGCGCACGGCGCCGCGGCGGCCGTGATCCGCAACGGCAGGCTCGCGCACCCGGTGAGCGATTACGAGGACGAAGTGCTCCCGGGTTTGCGCGCGCCGTACGATTTGGCGCGCGATCCATTTGAGCTTACCGGGTCGCCGGTGCTGCCGGGTGGCCTGAATCTGGGGGTCCAGCTCTGGCGCCTCGAACGGGAATGGCCGCAATTTAATGCTGCTGGAACGTCGATCGTGCCGTGGCCGCAGTATTGGGCATGGCGCCTGAGCGGTGTGCTGGCCTCGGAAGTGACGAGTCTGGGCTGTCATACGGATCTCTGGCGTCCCTTCGAACAGGGACCATCGGCGCTGGCCCGAACTCGCGGCTGGTGGGACCGCTTCGCCCCGCTTCGAGCTGCGGATGAGGTGCTCGGTGAGTTGACGGGCGAATGGGTGGCGAGAACCGGTCTGTCGAAAAATGTGAGGGTGTATTGCGGTGTCCACGACTCGAATGCTGCGTTGCACGGTGTACGCGCCTTGCGAGGTTTGGCCGGACGGGACGTCACCGTGCTGTCAACCGGAACATGGTTCGTTGTGATGCGCGCCCCGCACCCGGGGGCGCGCTTCGATATGAAGGAAATTCCCGCCGGACGGGACTGCCTGGTCAACGTCGATGTTGCGGGGGAGGCGGTGCCGTCGGCGCGATTCATGGGTGGACGCGAGATCGAGCTCATGGCGACTGGAGATCTGTTCACGCAGACATGGAGCGAGGGTGTGCTGTCGGAGCTGGTGGCGGCGAAGGTTATGGCGCTGCCGACATGGACACGGGGGGTCGGACCGTATCCGGAAGCGCCGGGGAAGTGGTGTGGCAAGCCGCGCACCCTGGAGGCGAGCGCGGTGGCAGCGGCGCTGTATCTGGCGCTCATGGTCGATTGCTGTCTCGATCTCGTCAAAGCGGAGGGCGCCCTGGTGGTTGAAGGGCGCTTTGCGGCGGCGGAAATATTCGTCAGAGCCTTGGCGGCACTGCGGCCGCAGATGTCGCTTTACGTTGAGCGCGGCGCGGCCGACGGGCTGATCCATGGAGCACTCCGTCTGTTCACCCCGGATGTGCCATGTGCGGGGAATTTGACCCATGTTCTGCCATTACCCTGCGATCTATCAGACTACAAGGCGCAATGGCGAGGACGCGCGCAGGCTGCGCAGCCGCAAGTTAGCGCGTATTCGGCGTATGCGCATTAACTCCGCAGCCTTGCTGCACACTCCGCGCTGATGCAAGTCGAAACGCCAACAGGTCGATCCCCGGGTGCAGCGGATGCAATGTCGCCAGCGGAGCACTGGAAAATTACCGTTCTCGCGGGCCTGGCAAATTACATCGATGGTGGATCCATCGTGGCGGGATCTGCCGCTCTTGCCCTTTGGGTCTCCGCATTCCACTTAAGTCCAAGCTTCATCGGGCTGATAGGGGCGTTCAGTGCGAATGCAATTTCGGCCGGTATCGGAGCGCTGATCGGCGGCTGGTTATGCGATCGCCTGGGGCGCAAGAAAATATATCAATACGACATGCTGTTTTACGCGTTCGGCATGTTGTGGCTGATCTTTGCCATACGGCCATGGATGATCGTTGTGGGCTTCATCCTGGTCGGGCTTGCCGTTGGTGCCGATATCCCAGCATCTTGGTCGTTGATTGCGGAGATGGCGCCTCAGCGTGAGCGCGGAAAACATAGTGGCGTGGCCCAGGTTCTGTGGTACCTCGGTCCGGTCGTGGTGCTGTTGCTGTCGCTTGCGCTGGCGCCGCTCGGCGTGTTCGGGGCGCGTATCGTTTTCGCGCAGCTCGCCATGGTGGCGGTTGTGCTCACGTTGTTGCGACGGCGGATGAGAGAATCGGCGTTGTGGGAGCGAGTTGCGCACGAGGCCACTGCGGCGGACGCGTCGATGGACAGGAAAGAGCCACTCTGGTCGAGGGCGCAATTACGGCAGTTGTTCACGGGCCGCGCACTCAAATCGATGCTGTTTTTGATCAGTATGTACGGTCTGTGGAATTTATGGGCCGGCACCAACGGATTTTTCTTTCCGTACATTCTGCGCACCGTCGGGGCGCAGACGCAGGCGGGAAGTGTCGCGCTGCAGGCCGCGGGCTATACGGTCGCCATGCTGTCGATCGGTTTCGTATTCATGCGGTTCTCGGACAAGGTCAATCAGCGCGTCATGATGGCGGTCGCGGGACTATTGCAGGTGGCCGGGATGATCCTGATCGCGGTTCTTCCGCTGACTACGGCGGTTGCCCTGGCCTACGGTATCCTGTTGCAGTTCGGTGGCGGCTTTGGTCAACAGTCGTTCTTTCAGCTCTGGAGCGCGGAATTGTTTCCGACCGCCGTGCGTGGGACGGCGCAGGGCGTCATGTTCGCGGTGGTGCGAATTACCCTTGGTCTGTGGAGTTTCTTTGTACCCATTCTCACCGCCACGGGTTTTACGACGCTGGCGTGGATTTTGACGGGGTTTGTCGCTCTCAGTAGCTTGATCGGTATTTTCGGTGCCCCGCGCAACGAAGGAAAGTCGCTGCAGGAGATCGAAGCTACGGAGAGAAATTTGTCGATCGGGAAGGCATGGAAATGACAAGTGCGCGCCGGAACAGGAAGTCTTTTCAACCCGCGCCGCGGATCGCGCTCGTTATCAGTAGCTTGTAGGGATACCCAGCTGTTTTCATAGGAGTCATTATGGCACGCTCGATCGAAATTTCGTCGTCTCGTATCGAAAGTCATTGGGACGATACACATGCCGCTAAATTAAGTCCGCAGGAACTGTTGCTCTATCGATCGAATCTGCTGGGGTCCGACAAGCGCATCACGAACTTCGGTGGCGGAAATACGTCGGCGAAACTGACCATGACGGATCCACTGACCGGAGAAAGCGTTGTCGTACTGTGGGTAAAGGGCTCCGGCGGCGACCTCGGCAGCATGAACCTCAGCGGGTTCGCGACGCTGTATCAGGCGAAGCTCGAGGCGCTGAAATCGCGTTACCGCGGATTGGCGTACGAGGACGAGACGGTCGCATACCTGCCGCATTGCACGTTCAATTTGAATCCGCGCGCAGCAAGCATCGATACGCCGCTGCATGCGTATATTCCCCATCCACATGTCGATCACATGCATCCGGATGCAGTGATAGCGATCGCAGCAAGCAGTCGCAGCAGGGAGTTGACCAAGGAGATTTTCCGCGGCGAGATCGGCTGGCTGCCATGGCAGCGACCGGGATACGATTTGGGCCTTAAACTCGAGGCGCTGGTTCGCGCGCAGCCAGAGTTGAAAGGCATCGTGCTCGAGGCGCACGGTCTTTTCACGTGGGGTGAGACGTCGAAAGCATGTTATGAGACAACATTGCGGATCATACGAACAGCCACCGACTGGCTTGCGCAGCATGATACGAAGCCGGCGTTTGGCGGCAGGGCGTACCGGGCGCTCGAACCAGGGCAAAGGCGCGGCGTCGTAGCGGCGGTGGCGCCGGAATTGCGCGGTCGAATAAGTACCGAGCAACTGAAGGTGGCGCATTTCGACGATAGTCCGGCGGTCCTTGAGTTCGTGTGCAGCGCGAAGTTACAGGAGCTGGCGCGGCTCGGGACATCCTGTCCCGACCATTTTCTGCGGACGAAGATCCGTCCACTCGTGCTGCCGTTCGATCCGGAACATCCGGATGTAGAGTCCCTGCTCGCGGCTCTCGAGCAGGAACTTGTGCACTACCGAGGCGAGTATACGCAGTACTATCAGCGTTGCCGGCACGCCGACAGTCCGCAGATGCGCGACCCGAATCCGGTGGTGTACTTGATTCCGGGTGTGGGGATGTTGACCTTTGCGCAAGACAAGGCGACCGCCCGGATCTCCGCGGAATTCTACATCAATGCCATCAATGTGATGCGCGGTGCGTCGGGCGTGGATACATATGTCGGCTTGCCGGAGCAGGAGGCATTCGACATCGAATACTGGCTGCTCGAGGAGGCGAAATTGAAACGCATGCCGAAACCGAAGAGTCTCGCCGGGAAGGTTGCACTCGTGACCGGAGGGGCGGGAGGCATTGGGGGTGCCGTCGCGTCCCGACTGCTGGCGGAAGGTGCCTGCGTCGTGGTCGCGGACATCGATGAGGACGCGCTCACGGAAACAGAAAAGGTCCTCAGCGAGCGCTTCGGTACCGATGTGGTCGCTCGTGTCAAAGTAGACGTGAGCGACGAGCATGCGGTGGAAAGCGCGGTCGAAGAGACGGTGATACAATTCGGGGGGCTGGATATCCTGGTGTCGAACGCGGGCATTGCCTCATCCGCTCCCTTCCAGGACACCGATCTGGAACTGTGGAACAGGAACATGGCAGTGCTCGCGACGGGATACTTCCTCGTGAGCCGAGCGGTCTACCGGATCTTGTTACGCCAAAAGCTGCCCGCTAGTATTGTCTTTGTCGGCAGCAAGAATGCGTTGGCGGCGTCGGCAAATGCGTCGGCGTACTGTACCGCCAAGGCAGCCGAGCTGCATCTGGCGCGATGTCTCGCCCTCGAGGGAGCGGCGCGGGGAATCCGGGTAAATGTAGTGAATCCGGACGCAGTGCTGAGGGGATCAAAGATTTGGAGTGGGGGTTGGAGGGCGGAACGCGCCGAAGCATATAACCTGAAAGAGGAGCAGCTGGAGGAGTTCTACCGATCCCGTAGTCTTCTGAAGCGTGAGGTTCATCCGGAAGATGTTGCGGAGGCG
>JAPTUI010000613.1 GCA_028067895.1 Pseudomonadota bacterium
GCGGTTCCAGGAATGCTCGAACAGTTCATGGCGCACCTTGCGGTTCGACAGGTACGCGAGCGCCGGCTGCTGGGTGGTGCTCTGCAGCGTAATCACCCACTTGCCGGGTAGGCCCCGCGCAGCGGCCGCATGCGCCGCCGCGGCGATCATGCCGGGCGTGAGGCCCGCCAGGTCGCGCTTGTGAGTGATGACGAGCGCGCCGGCATCGGTGGCCTTGAGCAGCTTCTGCTGGAACTCGGTGGTCATCTGCGCCAGGCGCTCATTCATCGCCGCCAGGCGGCGCTTGTCGGCCGGATCGAGCAACGCCCCGTTCATCACGAAGCGACGGTAATACAACCGCAGCAACGCGCGCGCCTCGGGGAGCGAGTTCAGCGCGGTGCGCTTGGCGTACACCGCCTTGACGCGCTGGAACAGCCGGCCATTCAGATACAGATCATCATTCAGCGCCGCGAGCGGACCGGCCTCCTCGGCCTGGACCTGCTGCAGCGTCGGGTCGGTGTTGGCCGAGGTCAGCGCGTTGAATACACCCATCACCCGGTTCAGCAACCGCCCGGAGCGTTCGAGCGCCACCAGCGTATTCTGAAAGGTCGGCGGCGCGGGATCGTCGGCGATGCGCGTGATCTCGGCCCGCTCGCGGCGGATGCCCGCATCGATCGCCGGCTTGAAATCCGCATCCTTGATCAAATTGAACTGGGGCGCCTCGAACGGCAACGGACTCGGATGCATGAACGGATTGGCGGCGGCGGCATGCGCCGCGGCGCTGAGCGCACAGGCGGCGAGCGCGGCGTACGCGGTGCGGGTACGGAACGTCCCCCTCATCTGATGACTCCTCGTTGTTTGGGTGGCGCGCCGCAGACGGTCGATCGCATCGCGCGGCGCACGCAAGGGCGCGAGTCTACACCAGTGCCCGCAGGCGCTCAGGGACCGGCCCGCAGACGGCTGCGGCGGTGCCTCGCGGTAACCGCACCGCCGCAAGCGCGCGCTGCCGCGCAATGTTCGCGCGGTACCTCAGCGCCGCTTCTGCGCCTTCCTGCATCATTTCTTGCAGGATTTTCTTTGTGACGCAAGCCCGTCGGCCAATTGCGCTTGATCACAGAATGACTATAATGACCATCTTGACTATTCAGCATTCAGCGAGGTAGCCCTCCATGGACAGCGGCATCTGGACGGTCGCTCAGGCCAAAGCGAAACTGAGCGACGTGATCGAGCGCGCCCACATGCAGGGCCCGCAGACCATTACCCGCAACGGCCGGCGGACCGCGGTCGTTGTCGACGCGCAAGAATGGGACCGCAAGACCCAGCGCAGCGGAACGCTGGCGGATTTCTTCAAGGCTTCGCCGCTGCGCGGCTCGGGGTTGAAGATCCGCCGCTCCAAGGACAGGCTGCGCCAGACGGACCTGTGAGCTTTCTGCTCGACACGAATGTCGTCTCCGAGTGGACCAAGCCCCGGCCGAACGCCGGCGTCGTTCAATGGCTCGCCGAAGTCGATGAGGACGAGGTATTCCTCAGCGTCGTGACGTTCGCCGAGCTCCGGCACGGTATCGAGCGCTTGCCCCCCGGCGCCCGGCGGCGGCGGCTCGACGAGTGGCTCAGTCATGATCTGCCGATGCGGTTCGAGGCGCGGATCGTGGGCGTCGATGGCGCCATCGCCGACGAATGGGGGAGACTCGTTGCCCGCCGCGAGGCCCGCGGGCGACCGATTTCCGCAATGGATGCGCTCATTGCGGCAACCGCACAGGTCCACGATCTCACCCTGGTGACCCGAAACACGGCGGACTTCCAGGCATCGGTGACGTCGCTGCTCGATCCCTGGACGTAGCGACGCGCAGTTTTCGCGTCTGCTCGGCACCGCTCGAGCGTCTCTTCGGAGGAGTCACTCCCCCGCTCAGGACGAACAAGGCAGCCTCTCCCGATCAATCGGTCTACGGAACTCCCTCGCGCCGGTCGCCGTGTCACGGACCGGCGGCTGCCGTCGGCATCCTCGCGCCACGGCCGGACCGGCGCGGCGTCGGCTACGCGACCGCCGCCCCGCGCGTCATGGCCCAGTCGAACAGCCGGCTCGGCCAACCGCCGCCGAGGCTCGCGCCGGTCACCGCCTCCAGGCGGTACGGCGCGCCGGTCAGGATCGAATCGGCCGCTGCGAGTCCGCTGCGCACCGCCGGGCCGATGCCCTCGGCCATGTCGCGCGTGGCGAGTCCCGCGGCATCTCCGGCGATGAACGCATTGCCGCGGCGCACCACGTCGACCCGCCCGCGCAGGTAGTAGCTGTAGCCACTCGGCTCGAAGTGCGCGCCGTGCGCGAGATTGCGCTCGAGCTTGCGCGCCAGGCGCTCCCAGTGGGTGTGGATGTTCTGTCCGGAGCGCTTGATGCGCTCGGCCATGCCACCGACGCCGATGTTGAGCCAGCCGTCCTCTTTCGGCACGTACCAGGAGTAGCCCGGCAGGCCGTGCTCGAAGAACCACAGGTGGCAGTCCGGATCACGCCAGTCGTACTCGATCTCGTGCTCGAGGGTGACGGTCTGCAGCTCCACGGCGCGGGGATTGAGCGCCCGGAACAGCGATCGGTACACCGGGCAGCGCGTGCCGCCGGCGCCAATCAGATAACGGGCGCGGAAGGCGTCATCGATGACGAACCCGTCGGCCTCCTCGCGGATCTCGCGCACGCTGTGCTCGATGACCGGAGCGCCGGAGCGCTCGAGCAGCCAGGCGTCGAACTCGACTCTGCGGATCGAATGCTGCACGCAGCGGACCGGCAGGTGCAGCCCCTTGACGTGCAGGTGCATCCGCTCGAAGGTGAGGAAGCGGTGCGGATAGGCCTCGATGTCGATCTCGAGATCGCGCACCACCTCCGGGGTGATCCACCCGGCGCACAGCTTCAACCGCGGGAAGCGCGCCTGATCGAGCACCACGACGTCGCGCCCGGCCCGGGCCAGACGCCACGCGGCGCTCGCTCCAGCCGGCCCGCCCCCGACGATCAGCACCTCGCAGCTGCGCATCGGCACCTCAGGTGTAGAGGTGCGCGCGCGTCATCGGCACCTCGTTATTGTGCCGCGTGGCGAACAGCACCTGGAACAGCTGCAGCGTTCCGGTCGTGAACCCGGCAATGGAGCCGGCGAGGTACATCCGCCACATGCGCACGAAGCGTGCATCGAACATCTGCTCGACGCGCGGTACGGCCGCCTCGAAGAGTGCGAGCCAATGCCGCAGGGTCTGCGCGTAGTGCAGGCGCAGGTTCTCCACGTCCAGAATCGACAGATCCCACGGCTCGAAGATGCGCATCATCTGCCCGAGGGAGGCCGGATAGGCGCCCGGGAAGATGCGCTTCTCGATCCACGGTTGCAGGGGCGCAGGATAGTTGCGCCCGATGGAATGAATGAGGCCGCGACCGTTGTCCCCGAGCGAGCGCGACACCACCGCGCCCAGGCCCTCGTAGTTCTCCACCCCGACGTGCTCGAGCATGCCGATCGAGACGAACGCATCGTAGCGGCCGGTGATGTTGCGGTAATCGTCCTGCACGTACTCGACCTGCCCGGCGAGCCCCTCCCGCGCGGCGCGCTCGCGCGCATAGGCGACCTGCTCGCGCGAGATATTGAAGGCGCGCACTTTCACGCCGTAGTGGCGCGCCATGTGCAGCGCAAACGTGCCCCAACCGCAGCCGGCCTCGACCACCGTTTCCCCGGGACGCAAGCGCATCTTGCGGCACACGTGGTCCATCTTGGCGTGCTGCGCCGCATCGAGCGTGGCGTCGGCACTCGGGTAGTAGGCGCAGGTGTACGCCATCGTCTCCCCGAGCCACAGCGAATAGAACTCATTGCCGATGTCGTAGTGGTGATGGATGTTCTGGCGCGAGCCGGCGAGCGTGTTGACGTGCGGGCGGCGCAGGTTGCCGAGCAGCCGGCCGAGCCCCGAGGGGGCCGGGGCGCGCGCTCCGGCCACGTACAGCGTCTCGAGCAGCTGCACCAGATCGCCCTCGATCTCGATGCGCCCTTCGCTGTAGGCATCCGGGAAGCGCACCTGGTGATCGGCCAGGATCGCCAGCAGCGCCCCGCGGCTCGGGATGCGCACGCGGCAGACCGGCTCGCAGCCGACCGGAGCGATGCGCTCGCCGGTCCAGAGCTGGAATTCGATTTCGGGGGCGCCGAGGCGCTCGAGCAGCCGCTCGAGCATGCGGCCTTCGAAGGAGTGTCCGCCCGTGACTTCGCGCGCGGGCGGCTGCCCGGAAACCTCCCGCCTCGTGGCGGTCGTGGAGTTCATCACGGACTCGTTACTGGCATTCACAGTGCCTCCTCGCTGACCCTCGGCCTCTGGCCGCCCGGTCTAAATCTAGCACGGCGGGCGCGCGCCTCGCACCGGGCCGGCTCGCCACGGCGAGCGCAGCGGCTCGGCGGAACGACGAACCGAACGCTCAGGGTCTTGCCAGGACCACCGAATAGTGCGCCACCGGCCCCGGCGCCCCGGCCGTCCGCAGATCGAAATGGTAGATCCCGGCGTGGGCGCGGCGCACTGGCAGCGCAAACTGTACGAAGTGCACCCCCTCGAAGACGCGTATCGGCAGGTGCGTGAAGCGTCGATGACCGTCCGGGCTGCGAACCGTGACGTCCGCGAGCGCGAAACGCCCGGGCACGACCATCTGTACCTGCACGCTGCCCACATCGAGCGGCACGTGCACGACGTTCGGCCCGGCAACGCCGCGCAGACGCTGCGGCCGCAGGAGCAACGTGTAGGCGCCCGCAGCCTCCTGCCGAGGCGCGCGCCGCGCGCCGTGGCGCGCAATCCAATACCCCCCGAATCCGAACGCCAGCAGCACCGAGGCCGCGAGCGGCACCGCCCACCCCCACCGTCGAGGCGAGAGGCTGAAGCGCCCCCTCGGATCGGGCGCCGGGGTCGACTGCGCGCGGCGCTCAAGTTGGCGCGGCAGTGCGCGGGCGAAGGCGAGCGCCGGATCCGCATCGCCGCTCACCTGCAGCGCCCGCCGCCAGCGCTCACGCTCGCCCGCGCTCTGCCCGCCGAGCGCATACTCATCCAGAAGCTGCACGCGCATCGCCTCGAGTTCCACGCCGAACGGCTCATCGCTCAGCAGCCGCGCGTCGATTGCCGCGAGCTGCGGCTGCGGAAGCTCCTCGAGCAGATAGGCGATCAGCTGCTCGCGGGAAAACGCGGTGCCGTTGGCGCTCATCTAGCACTCCTCCTCGTCCACTCGCGAGCCCAACGGTGCGCCCTCACGCGCTCCCTCGCCCAGCTGGACCTGCACGGCGTGCTCCAGACGGCGGCGCAGGCGCAGCATTCGATTGCGCAGCGAATTCTGCGAGAGTCCGAGTTCGCGCGCGAGTCGCTCACGTGCTCGAATGCGCTCGACGCCGCGCCCCACGTAGTAGCGGGTCAGCACGGCCAGCGTCTGCGCCGGCAGTCCGGCGAGGCAGCGCTCGAGCGCAGGGAGCAGCGGATCCTCCTCCTCGTTCAATCCCGCAGGCGGCACCAGTCGCATCAGCATCTGGCGCTCCCGGTTGACCCGCTGGCGCTCCTCGAGCATCACCAAGCGCGCGATGCCGGCCAGATACGCCTCGAGGTTCTGGATCGACTCCCCTTCACTCAGACGCTTGGCGAGACGGTTGAACGCCTCATCGGTCGCATCGGCACCCCGGGCGACGCCGTGCAGCGCGAAGTAGCGCACCAGGCGCCGCCGCAGGCGCTCGTACTCGCGCGCCGCTTCGGCCGGATCGGTGTGTAAGGCGTGCACCAGGGCCCTGAACGCCCCTTCGTTCAGTTGCCAGCGGCCCGCTTCGCCGTCGTAATCGAACGCGCTCATCGGACCGATTCCCCGAGTCCTTCGAGCGAAAACCCTGCCCAGTAATACGGCGCGGCATAGCGCGGCTGACGGCTCATCGCGCGCTGTGCAGCCCGTAGCGCCTGCGCCGGCGGCAGATGGCGGCGCAGCAGCTCGGTATAGAAGATCCGCATGAACCGCGCGGTCGCCCGGTCGCGCACGCGCCAGAGCGTGCCCAGCACCGCATGTGCTCCGGCGAGCAGAAAGGCCCGGAACAGTCCCACCAGCCCCTCACCGGGCACGGCCCGGCCGCTCAACGTATCGCAGCTGCTGAGCACCGCCAGGTCGACGGGCATGGAGAGCGACTCGATCTGATGCAGCCACAACACCCCGCGCGCCGCCGATCCATTGCGGTGCCAGAGCGAGAGCACCAGACCTGAGAGGGCCGGATGCTGCGCATCGAGCAGCGTGTGCACGGCAAAGTGCGCGATCGCGACGTGGCGCCAGTCGGTGCGCTGCACTGCGCCGACCGTGGCTGCGAAGCCTGAATGCACGACGGCGCGCCCGCCGCTCAGGCGCGCGATCGCCCGCGCTTCGCGTTGCGAACCCGGTAACGACGGCAGGTGTGCCAGGAGCGCTTGTGGGGTCCACGTCAGACGCCCCGGGCGGGCGCGGGCGGGCACCGGTGCACCGCTCGCCGCTCGGGGGCCCCGGGGCGCCTGCCGCCGGTACACCGCAGCGGCGAACACCACGATGGAGCCCGCACGATCCGCCGCGCGTCGCGCCCCGAGCGCCACCAGCACCGAGGCGGAGGGTTCCGTCACGAGCGCGGTCGAATCGATCAGTGCGCGGGCCGCACCCGCCGCTCGCAGCGCAGCGAACGGCAGCGCAAACAGCGGGCCATCGGGGACCAGGTACAGCGTCGTGATGCCGCGCAATTGGTGGGCACTCGGCAACACCCGCGCGCCCAGCACCCGCTCGAGGGTAGCCACGCGCTGATCCGCGGCGCTGATGCGTGCCGCGCGCTGCTCGAGACTCTCTCCAGCCGGGCTGCGCGAGCGGGCGATCGACGCGGAACGGAACGCCTGGACCAGAGGATCGAGTCGGCTCGCGCCCGGCAGGCGCAGCGTCGTGATCCGCTGCCGACGGACCAGCCACGCATAGCCGCGCCGCGAACCCACCCAGTACTCGAGCAGCGCCGCATGCGGCCCGAGCACCTGCTGCAGGCTGCGCAGCGGCGCGGGACGCCCCTGTGCGAACGCCGCGTAGCGCGCGCTGCGCGCCCTGGCGAGCACCTCGAGGGCATGCGACCGGCGGCGCAAGCTCGCGATCCGGCGGCGCAACTGCGCGAACCGCGGGGAACTCGCATGCGCATCCGCCAGCAGTGCACGCCAATCGGCATACGCCACTCGAAGCTGCGTCGCCGTGTGCTGCAGCGAGTGCGCCAGTCCCACCGGGAGCAGCGCGGCATCGAGGCGATGGCGCCCCTGCAGTCCGTCGAGCAAGGAGCGGGCGCGGGCGCGCTCGACCATGCGCAGCGCGGCGCGCGCATCGCCGGCCCCGGGGTGAAGGCGATGCAACCGCATGAGGATGGAGACCCCGAGATCGTAATAGCCATGCTCCGACGCCAGGTACTCGGTGCGCAGATGTTCGGTGGTCACGGTGGATCGGACTGCACCGAGCAGTTTCACCGCCTGCTCGATCCGGCGGCGTGCCGCCGCCAGCCGGCCCTGCTGCGCATCGAGCCGGGCCAGACTGCCCTCGGCCCGGACCGCGGTGAGCGGACCGAACCGGCGCTGCGCGATGCCGAGGGCACGCAAATAATCCTCTCGTGCCGCCGCCACCGACCCGACCCGCTGCTGCTCATCCCCGAGCGCCACCCAGGCACTGGCCTCGCTGTCCGGCTGGTCCATCTTGGTTGCCAGCGTGAGGGCCCGGCGGAATGCCGCGCGCGCCCGCCGCCGGTGCCCGAGCGCCGCCTCGTCGCGGCCGAGACCGAGTTGCAGAAAGGACTGCTCGCGAGGCAGTCCGAGCGCTACCGCCCGGGCCAGACTGCGCCGGTCGAAGGCGAGCGCCGCCGCTGCCTCACCCCGTTGACGCATCAGGCTGCCCAGATTGATCCGCACATCGAGCAGCACGTCAGGGTCGTGCGCCGCGACGGCAAGCCGCAGAGCATGGCGCAGCGCGCGGCGCGCTTCGCTGCGCTCCCCGAGGGTGTCATAGAGCTCACCGAGGCCGTCCCACGCCGCGGCCGCCCGGTCCGGATACGGCGCGTGCTTCAGGGCGGCGAACACCCGCTGGAAATCA
>JAPTUI010000206.1 GCA_028067895.1 Pseudomonadota bacterium
GTCGTGAACGGCGCGCAATACGAGATCGCCAAGAACCTCCCGATTGCGCGAGCGCCGGAATCGCTGCTCGAGCGCATCCTCGCCAAGCGCAATAGACCGCGACCGACACTCGACGCTCAAGGCCATATGATCATCGCCGCCGGCCAGCGCAACGCGACGCTGTTTGCACTCGCGTGCCTGCTGCGGCGCTTTGGACTCGAGTTCAACGCGATTCTGGAATCGTTGCGCGCGGCAAATGCCGATCACTGTGATCCTCAGATAGAAGACGAGGAGCTGCGGCAGATCGCCGCAAGCGCGATGCGGTACGCACCGAGGAGCGGCCGGAGGGAAACGAAGTGAACGCCAACGCTCTACCGGAGATCCCACCGCTCGCGCCGGCACAGCAGATCGAGGCGCCGAACCCCGAGCATGTCGATCTTTCGGAGGACGGCATCGCGCTGGCGTTCGCAGCACGCTATGCGCAGACGGCGCGCTACTGCCATACGACCGGCGCATGGTTCACGCGGACCGAAACACGCTGGCGCCGCGATGATTCGCTTCTCGCGTTCGCATGGGCGCGCGACTTGTGCCGAGAGGCAAACCGTGCGGGCCTTGCGACCCTGAAGAAAACCGCGACGGCGGCCGCCGTGGAACGTGCGGCCCGCGCTGATCGGCGCCTTGCGGTGACGGCAGAAGTTTGGGACCGCGATCCGATGCTGCTCGGTACCCCCGGCGGCGTGGTGGACCTGCGGACGGGTGAACTCCGGGCCGCGCGATCCGAGGACTACATCACCAAGGAGGCGGCCGTTGCACCGGGAACAAGCGCCGAGCCGCAGGGGTGGCTGCGATTCCTCGAGGAGGCGACGAGGAGCGATCACAGTCTCATCCGCTTCTTGCAGCAGATCGCCGGCTACAGCCTCACCGGCGACGTGCGCGAGCATGCGCTGGTCTTCGTGTACGGCAGCGGCGGCAACGGCAAGGGCGTCTTCGTGCGCACCCTCAAGGGCATCCTCGGTGACTACGCCACCGTGGCGCCGATGGAAAGCTTCACCGAGGCCCGCGGCGAGCGCCACCCGACGGAGCTCGCCATGCTGCGCGGCGCGCGGCTCGTGGTGTCCGAGGAGACCGAGGCCGGCAGGTGCTGGAACAGCGCCCGCGTGAAGACCCTCACCGGCGGCGATGCCGTGACCGCCCGCTACATGCGGCAGGACTTCTTCACCTTCGAGCCGACCTGGAAGCTCCTCCTTGTCGGGAACCATCAGCCGCTACTGCGCCACGTGGACGATGCGCTGATCCGCCGCTTCAACGTCGTGCCGTTCACCTTCAAACCGGCCGCGCCGGACCTGCAGCTCGAGGAGCGGCTGCGCGCGGAGTGGCCCGATATTCTGCGCTGGGCCGTCGAGGGATGTCTCGATTGGCAGCGCAACGGACTGATCAGGCCCGAGGCCGTGAAGCGCGCCACGTCCGTCTACCTCGAATCGCAGGACCTCGTCGGGAGCTGGCTCGAGGAATCGTGCGAGCAGGACCCCAGGCATTCCGAGACCATAAAGCGCCTATTCGAGTCGTTCGCCGCCTTCGCGGACGCCAACGGCTCGCACCCCGGCAAGGCCGCCACCCTGAGCGACGAGCTGGCCCGTCGTGGCTTCCAGCGCATCAAAGACTCCGCCGGCATCCGTGGCCGTGGGTTTCTCGGCCTGCGTGTGATCCCGACCAGCACCTGGGGGACCTATGGCGACTGAGTTTGCGACACTTGCGACACTTGCGACGTCATTACTGATTGGCCTCACACGCGCGTACACGGTTTCAGGTTTTGGCGTCGCAAACGGCGCAAACGTCGCAAAGTGGACCGAACAGGCAGCGCGCCCTCCCGCCTCGGCCGCGCCGGCTCGCTGGCCGATTCGCGCCTGGCTGCCCCACGACCACCGCAGCGCGCCCGAGCTCGGCCTGCTGGCACGAACCGGCAGACCCCTATACGGTAATCGTGGCTGTATTTTGCACGGTCCGACCCTTGCGATTCAGTCACTTGCAGAGGCCATATCATGCATACCGCAGACAGTTGTAATCCGTATGCCCATGAGATATGCTCTGAGCCTGGAATTACCGAGGTTTCCGACATGGGCAAGGGCAAACGAGTGGCTTTCTACCTGCGGGTGTCGACCGGCTCGCAGACCGTCGAGAACCAGCGCCGGGAGCTGGCTGCCGCCGCTGAGCAGCGCGGTTGGACCGTGGTCGAGATCTACGCCGACAACGGGGTATCGGGTGCCAAGGGCCGCGACCAGCGGCCCGCCTTCGGGCGCCTTTGCAAGGACGCGGTGGCCGGCAAGTTCGATGTCATCGCAGCATGGTCCGTCGACCGGCTCGGCCGCTCGGTGCTGCACTTGGCGCAGTTCGTCGAGGACATGCGAGGCGCTGGCGTCGGGCTGTTCCTGCTCAAGCAGGGCCTCGACTCGGAAACGCCGACCGGCCGCGCCATGCTCGGTATGTGCGGCGTGTTCGCCGAGCTCGAGCGCGAGATCATCCGCGAGCGCATCCACTCGGGCCTCGCACGAGCTCGCGCCAAGGGCAAGCGGCTCGGCCGCAAGCGTGTTGCCGCCGATATCGAGCAACGCATTCGGCAGCTCGCTAAAGGTGGCATGGGTAAGCTCAAGATCGCGCGCACCCTCGATTGCGGGGTGTCCGTCGTGCAGCGCGTCCTGCGGGAAGCCGCGCAAGGCTGATTCCGCCCCGGCGCTGACCGCTGGCGCCGCTCCTGACCTGATCCTCGCCACGTCTCGAGGCGCCTCATGAGCGCCTCGACCGCCGCCGCCATCGACCTCGAGGCCCTCGACCTCGGCTCGACCCGCCATCGGCCCGCCGACCGCGCCACGTTGCGCGCTGCGGCTGTCGAGCTGCAGGCCCGTGGCCTGACCTCGAGGGACATTGCCGCCGCTCTGAGGCTCACAGATGCCGCTGCGCGCGACCTGCTCGAGGTGGCGCCGTGACACTCCCCGCACCCCCGCTATCGCCTACCGCCGCGACCTTCGAGCGCCAGCTGCGCCGGCTGCCGGCTGATCGGCTGCTCGACCTTGCAGACACACTGCGCCGCGCCGCGCTCGCATTCGACCGAGGCACCCCAGACCGTGCGCTCGACGAGCTCGCCACCGCCGCCGAGCTGCTCGACGCCGCGCCTGCTGGTCACGACCGGCATAACCATGCCGACGCACTCGGCCTGCTCGACCGCGCCCGCTTCGACCTCGAGCGAGGCTGGCATGCGGCTGCGTATGACTGTCTCGCCCGCGCCCTGCGGCTGCTTTTCACCCAACCGGAGGTAACACACCATGATTGATGCACTGATCCAAGGCACGCTCTACAAGGCGCCGCAGCCCCGCACTGCCTCAAATGGCCGCCGATTCGCTACGGCCACCGTCCGAACGGCGCTCAAGGACGGCACCGCAATATTCGTGTCGGTGATCGCCTTCGCCGAGTCGGCCGTCACCGCGCTCCTGGCGCTCGAGGACGGCGATTCCGTGGCACTGGCCGGCGAGCTCACCCCGAAGGTTTACCAGCCGCGGGACGGCGGCGAGCCTCGGCCGAGTCTCGACATGGTGGCCCACAAGGCGCTCACCGAGTACCACGTCGCGCGCAAGCGCAAAGCCGTGGCCGGCGAAAGTGATGAGCGGCTGGCCGACCGATCACCCACCCACGAAACAGCCGGCGCGCCGGCACAGCACGAGGAATTCGACGATGCGCTACCATTCTGAGTGCCGCCCCCGCAACCTCCGCGCCGTTGCCAGAGGCGCTCGGACCCGCGAGCTGATCCGGCAGTTACTGCTCGAACACGCCGAGCGCTGCCCGCTCGCCCGGCAGCCGACGATCAAGGCTATCAGAGAGCTGCTGCGGCAGCGTGGCATTAATCTCCAGAAAAGCGCCGTTGCGTGGCACATGGCGCATGTCAGGCTGCAAGCCGACCTCGAGGCGCTGGATGTTGAGTTACGTCGGAACCATTCCGATTCAAACCCGCCACCTGACGCCATATCATGACCGCGAAGACCGCAACGGTTTTCGCACTTGGGTGATTTGCGCATGGCATGGGAAAAAGGCCGACCGACAGGCCGCTGCAGGGTGTGCTCGCACCCCGAACGCACCCGGATTGAGCTGCTGCTCGCCGGTGGCGCCGGTCAGTCTGCGGTCGGCAAGAAGTACGGCATCTCAAAGGATAGTCTGCACCGGCACTGGCACGGTCATGTCACAGATGAGCGCAAGGCCAACCTGATCCTCGGACCAGTGCAGAGGGCCGAGCTCGCTGCGCGGGTGTGTGAGGAAACCGGCTCCGTGCTCGACCATCTGAAGGTGATCCGTGCCGGACTGTACCAGCAGTACAGTGCCGCCATCGAAGCCGGGGACCGCAATTCGGGCTCGCTGCTGGCCGGCAAGCTGCATGAAAACCTGCGGATAGCAGCCCGCATAACGGGCGAGCTGACCAGCTCACCCCTCGTGCAGATCAATAACTCGCAGACAAACGTCACGGCACTGTTCGACTCGAAAGAGTTCGTGGCCTTCGAGGCTGCGCTGATCCGCGTGCTGAACAGGTTTCCGGAAGCCCGTGATGCCGTGGTGTTCGAGTTCGAGCAGCTCGAACACCAAGCCCGGCAGGCGCCAGTTCCGGTGCCTGTGCCGGCCCTCGAGCTGCAGCCAGCCGTATTGGAGCATGAGCATGTCACCGCCTGATAAAGGGCCGACCCCAGACCCGCAGCAGTCTGTACCCGCCCCCGGTGGGTTATTCGCGCGATTCGCCAAGGCCGTCCAAGGCAATTGGCGCAGTCGAGCTCGGCCGGCTCAGATCCCGCCCGAGGACTTCTCGGTGCTGCTGCTGCTGGCCGGGCGAGGTGCTGGAAAGACATGGGCTGCGGCGTCATATGTGAATGAGCAGGCTGCAGCGGGTGCGGTGCGCCGGATCGCGTTGATCGGCTCGACAGCCGGCGACACGCGCTACACCATGGTTGAGGGAGAGTCTGGCATCCTCACTGCGGCACGTGCCGCGGGGGTTGCCGTCGAGTATGAGCCCGGCAAGGGCCAAATCACGTGGCCGAGCGGCGCGATTGCTCGCTGTTTCAGTGCAGACACTCCAGACCAGCTCCGCGGTCCCGAGCATGATCTCGCATGGTGCGACGAGGCTGCCGCCTGGCGCCGTGCCGAGGAAACGTGGAGCAACTTACTCTTTACCATGCGCATCGGCACTCAGCCGCGCGTAATCATCACCACGACCCCTCGGCCGGTCCGATTGATCCGTGACCTCGTGGCTCGTGACGGTACGGACGGCATCGTTGTCCGGCGCATGAGCACATACGACAACCGCACGAATCTTGCCCCGCAGTTCTTCGCGCAACTCGTGCGCCGGTTCGAGGGTACGAGATTGGCACGGCAGGAGCTGCTTGCCGAGCTGCTCGAGGACGTACCCGGCGCGTTGTGGTCGCGTGACGTGCTCGAGGCGACCCGTGTTGACCGAGCGCCAGAGCGCATGCAGAGAGTCGTGATCGGCGTTGACCCGGCCGGCTCATCGGCCGAAGGCGCCGACATGACCGGCATCATCGCCTGTGGTCTTGGTGCGGACGGCGAAGGCTATGTATTGGCTGACCTGTCCCGCCGCGGCACGCCGCGAGAATGGGCGAGCGCCGCGATTGCCGCCTATCACTCGCTGAAGGCCGACAAGATCGTGATCGAGCGGAACTTCGGCGGCGAAATGGCCGCTGCGACGCTGGCGAGCATCGACCCGGCCGTGCCGGTGAAAGAGATCACCAGCTCTCGTGGCAAAGTCTTGAGGGCCGAGCCTATCGGTTCGATCTTCGAGCAGCGGCGCGCTCATATTGTCGGCGAGCTGCCTGAGCTCGAGGATCAGATGTGCTCGTTCACGGTGGATTGGAACCGTGCGCGGGACGGCAGTCCTGATCGCGTGGACGCGCTGACGTTCGCGCTGAGCGACCTCATGCTTGGCTTGCCGGCGGGCGGGTTCTTCAAAGAGGCCATGTTTCTCAATGACAGCCAGCCCGTGGTTCTCACTCGGCGTCCACTCGTTGTCTTTGCGGTACTCGGCACGCACGACACCCAGCCCGGGAGTGATGCCGTCGCGGTCTTGTACCTGGCGAAGTCGAGCCGTCCCGATGCCGCGTTGACGATACTCGATTGGGCGATTGCAACGCATGAGACGGCGCTGCTGCGTGGTGCATGGCTCGAGGACGTTGCGCGGACCCTCGGCGGCTGGGCGGCAGCGACACAGACCACGAGCGCAGGCATCTGGCTCGAGCGCTCCACGCCGGCCGGCGGGGCCCTCGCTGAACTCGGCGTGGCGCACCGCCTGCAGATCATGGACGCAACCGATGCGCTGAAACAGTTACCGGTGACGCTGCCCGAGCGCGTGGCGTTGGCGGCAAAATACATCGGCACCGGCACCCTGGTGCGGATCGGCGCCGAGGCGCACGCGAAGGCCGCAACGTTCCGCGGGCTCACCCGTAACCACTTCATGGCTCAAATCTGTGCATACGGGTCAGAGAATGCCGGCCCGACTGAATTCGTCCATGCGCTCTGTATCGCGGTAATGCTCGCGTTGAACGATGACGCCGAGGCGAGCCGACGGCTGGCAGAGACCGGCCGCGCCATGCCGCACGAGGTACAGGGGCCGCAGTTCAGCGAGACCGCCGCCAGCCTCCCGCCGCAGCAGCACCTACCGAGCCGAGCCGAGCGGCTCGCCGCCGCGGTTGCCGCCTATGAGCGCGCGTTGGCGCGCTGGCAGTCAGATTATCAAGCGGAACTCGAACGCCAACGCCGAATTGGCCGTAACCCTACATGGGTACCGCCGGATGGATTCCTGCGCGGCTTTCGGCCGAAGCCCCAAGACCCCCGCGCACTGACGAGGTTGACATGACCCCAGACGTTACCGAATGGTCCTGCAGCGAGCGATACGGGCCATGGCGCTGTTTTGAGTTGGAAACGTTCCAATTCACTCATACGCTCTCACATGCAATACTCACTGCATGGACATCAGTACCGCCCTTGACCGCGTGACGATCACGCTGCCGCCGCAACTCCGTGAGCGCCTCGACCGGTTCGCCTTCGATTCGCACCGCAGCCGAAGCAATGCCGTCGCGCTCCTGCTCGCCGAAGCGCTCGACCACCGAGCTGACACCGTCCCGGTCGAGCCTCACCGCATCACGATGGAGAGTCAACACCATGACTGTCGATGAATATGAGCATCTGATCCGGCTGCGCACCACAACGCGCGAGCAGGCTATCGCAGCCTACAAGGCTGTACTTGCCGACTATGAAACCCAAAAGGTTGCCGCCATCAAACAGGTCCGTGCGAAGTTGAAAAACCCTCACTGGCATCCTTTCTCGTGGGTTTCACTCAACATCGGCCGGCCGCCGACTCACCCCGCGACCGTCGGTTTTTAGGAGCGACACAATGACCGCAAACGCAAACGCACAATCGCTTCCGAAATGGGTCGACGGCCTGCAGCGCATGATTGACGACATGATTGCGCGCATCGACCGCCTGGACCCGCAGCGCACAGACGCCGACGACGTTTCGACGCGCTCGGCCTACGAAACTGCCGCACTGCCGAAGCAACGTCAGGCCGTCCCGCCGCGCCGCAATTCGGACCTCGATGCCGGTAAAGTTAGCCTGACAACCTCGGGCCAGCGCGCTGACGCCATGCTGCGTGAGGCTCGCGCGTTTTATAACAAGCTCTCGCGCACGCTCACCCCCGAGGAGCGCAATCAGATCGCCGCCGCTCGCACTCGTGCTGATTCGGTCTATGCAATGCACGCGCGGCCGGTGCCGGAGACACTGCCGGGTGAAACACCGCGCGGATATCGTGCGCGGCTCGCCAGCGGCCTGCAGGACTTTTCGCCGAATCTCACGCGCACAAACCTTGACGCGCTGCCTGATTCTGCGCTCACACTTGCAGAGGACCGTGTCTATCAGGACGCAATCGAGGCTGCACGCCGACCTAACGTGATACCCACAGGCACGTTGCGCGCTCGCACATACCGCGACGAAGCGACGGGTCACAAGATCACCGAATACCACGGCGATCCGATGGCGTGGCTCAGAT
>JAPTUI010000593.1 GCA_028067895.1 Pseudomonadota bacterium
ACCTGCGGTGGGGCGTTAGCTCAGTCGGTAGAGCATCGGACTTTTAATCCGCTGGTCGACGGTTCGATTCCGTCACGCCCCATAAAATAACGCGAAAAAACAAGGACTTACGATATAAAATCCGCTGGTCACTTGTTCGGTGCCAAAATTCGGTGCAGACTCAGTGCAGCTCACTACTCTCCGCTACGCAGGCGGAAAGGCTGCACAAATGGCCTCGATTCAACGCATCGTTTCCCCGCTCACGAAGGGAGTGGCCTATCGTGCGCAGGTTCGAGTAAAAGGGCGCCCGTCCGAGTCCGCGACCTTTCCGAACAAAAAGGAAGCAGCGGCCTGGGCGGCATCGGTCGAGACGGCGATCCGCGAGGGGCGCCACTTCCCGCATGCCGCTGCCAAACGCACGGGCTTCGATGCGCTCGCCAAGGATTACGCCGAGACGGTGCTCGCGGAATTCGACGAGAAGGAGCGGATGACGCGGGAGCGGCAGCTTGCATGGTGGTCTGGCCAGTTTGCAGGGCTCGCGCTCGCCGAGATCACCGCGGATCGAGTCTCGCAGGCGCGCGACCGGCTCGCTGCCGAGACATTCGCGAAAGGCAAGCCGCACAAAGATCGAAAGACGGGCGAAGTGATCCCGCCGAAGCAATACAAGCGCTCTGGCGCGACCGTCAATCGCTATATCGCGTGCCTGTCACACGCGCTCTCATTCGCTGTGAAAGAGCGTCGGCTTATTGACCGCAACCCTGTGTCGGATATCAGCCGAAAAAAGGAGCCGCGCGGCCGTACGCGCTTTCTGTCGGATGGCGAACGCGAGGCACTCCTCGGCGCATGCGCGAAATCCGAATGGGCGCCGCTGCACGCCCTGGTCCTGCTGGCGATCACGACGGGCGCGCGCAAGGGGGAATTGATCGGCCTCAGATGGGCCGACGTGGACTTGAAGGCCGGGCGCGCGCTGCTACGCGAGACGAAGAATGGCGAGCAGCGCACGCTGCCGATTGCCGGGAGGGCGCTCGAGGCGCTCCGCGAATTGAAGCTGCAAAATTCCGCGCGCAGCGAATACGTGTTTCCTCAACCCTCTGGCCTTCCCGGCCCGTATGTGTATTTCGACGCTCATTGGTATGCAGCGCTCGAGTCGGCCGGCATTAGCGATTGTCATTTCCATGACCTGCGCCATACGACCGCCTCGATGCTTGCAGCGCAAGGTGCATCGCTCCTTGAGATTGCCGACGTATTGGGACACAAGACGCTGGCAATGGTGAAGCGCTACTCACATCTTGTGGTCGATCATAAGGCGGCGGTGATCGAGAAGATGGTCGCGGCGAAGGGTCTGTGATGAAGTCAAAATCCACGATTGACGGTAAGACGGCGGCAGGTGAATTCGACGCTGATGCTCTGTTTCAGCGAAAGTCTACGAAACAAACGCAAGCCCGCTATCTCGAAAAACTCGGAAGGGAGCGCGCTTATCTCGAAAGCGAGATTGAAAAACTGACAGGCAAAGGCGCTCGACAAAGCGCCATTCGCACGGAACTTAGAGAGGCGTTACGGGAGTCCAGTGGCGCCAATGATGCAATCCTCAGAGGCGACTGGTTCGAGGCTCTCCAGATTAGGGACCAGATGCACATCAGGCTCCATCAAACAAAGCAGTTCCAATGGGCACCAGATTTGCAACGAGGGGTTAAGTTCAAGCGCGCCAAAGGATCGAGAAACACCAAGGCTCTGGCCGTTGAGGAGCACGTCGAGGTGCTCGTCCGGTCCAACCCGGACGGCACGCATGAAGAACTTTACCAGCGCGCTGATCGCAGGATCATCGGACCCATGCCCCGCGATACCTTCAAGCGGTACGTTACGGCTACGCGGCGGAAGCTTGGCGTCGAAAGCCGAGCGGGGCGCCCACGAAAGTAAATTTCGCAATCTCCGATACTGCGCGATTTCTCCCGTTCCCCTGCGTACAATAGGGCGCCATAGTGACTTCACGCAAAGCGTGGAGTTACTTCGATGCCTTCTGACATTTCCCTGCCACCGACCGCCGAGCTATTCAATCGGCGCGCGCTAGCGGAACGGCATCCGCAGCTACTCAATCCCAATCGCATCGCTTGGGCGCTTCGGAATAAGGCCACAAACGGCCTCGAGGCGTCCGGCGCCGTATTCCGTGCCGCGTCCGGGGAGGATCTGATTCGGGAGCCCGCATTTCTGGCGTGGTTCCTCGGCCTCAGTGGCCGCGCCAAGCCCCGCGCACCGCGGCGGCGCAGACGACAGGAGGCCGCTTGAAATGCGCGACCATCCAAGCGCCGCGCCCGGGCTGGCACCCGGGACAGCGGCTGACTCAACGGCTTTGGATACCGGCTCTGGCGAGCGCGGCAGACGAAATATAGCGCGTCCACCGAGGGACGGCAATCGCGCCCCGATGCTCGTCCTCCTGGTCGACCGGGAGCGGCCCGATTTCATGGAGGCGCTCCGCGCTCGAATGGGCGCGGCAGCCGCCGCCGATCTTCTCGCGCTCGGCCCGCAGCGATTCGCTGTTGTTACGACCGTCGACACCGGCCAGAAGCCGCGCTGGATGCACGCCGCCGAGCTGCTGCCTAGCTTCCAGGCGCTGTTGATTCATGTACTCCAAGTTGTGGTTGTGGCCGAGCTGCTGGCGTCTCCCGGTGTACAGACTGGAATTGATTTCGCGTATGCGCTGCTCGAGCCGGAGCGCGCCGCCGTCAACGAAATGTTGGACCGACACCAACAAATCAGGCTCGCACACGCGACGCCGGAGGGCTGCGCATGAGCGCCGTCGACGAAGCCATCGCCCGGTGGCGCGAGAACATCCCCGAGGAACTTTGGACGCTCCCTGTGTGGCTCGCCTGGATCAAGCGACCGAAGCCAAACAAGCCGGGAAAATTCGACAAAATTCCCTTTTACACGAGCGGGCGCCAGCGGCACGGCGCGAACGGCAGCTCGGCGGATCGCGCTCAGCTCGTTGAATTCGGCGATGCCATCCTCGCGTACCGGGACGGCAACTACGCCGGCATCGGCGCCGCGGTGCTCCCGGATGTCGCGTACTGGCCGCTGGACCTTGACGGCTGCATCGGGGCCAACGGCGCGTTGTCACCGCTCGCGCAGCGCGTAGTCGACAGCGGCGCCTACGTCGAACGCTCGCCGAGCGGCCTCGGCCTTCGCGCCTTGTTCGCCGGCAAAGCCGGACTCAGCGCAAAGAATCACGCTGCAGGCGTCGAGACATTCAACGATTCCGGCTTCGTCACGATAACCGGCGACAGGATCGCAGGCGACGACGCACTCGTGCCGTGCCCAGCGCCGCTGCTCGAGGAGATTCTCGCCACGGTGCGCGCGGGCGGCAAGCGCGGAGGCTCCCCTGTCGCGCGGACCGATGCGCCAAATGTTGAGAATGTTGACCTGCGGACCGTGCGCCTACCGCTCTCCACCTGGAAGCGCCTCGCGCATCCCTACCAGCCCGGCGCGGACAGGAGCGCCGCGGCTTACGGCATCGCAGGCGAGCTCGCCGAGGCCGGCCTCACCCCCGAGCAAGCGCTCGGACTGATGGGTCGACCTGACTGCGACGTGCTGGCACCAGCGCTCGAACGGCGCGGTGGCGACATCCAATCAGCGCGCGCATGGCTGTGGAAATATTGCGTGCTGCCGGCCTTCGAGGATCGGAGGGCGCATGGCCGCTGAGATGCTCACCGAGGAAGAGGCTCATGCCGCGTTGGAGCGGGAAACGCAGACGCTCGACGAGACTCCGGTCACGGCTCGTGACTTTTGGGCCTACCTGCCGGGACATTCCTACATTTTCACCCCGACTCGGGAGCTTTGGCCCGGAAGCAGCGTCAACGCGAGCTGTCGCGGCGTATTCAATGATGACGGCAGCCCTGTCATGAAGACGGTGCCACGGAAGAAGAAAGGCGGCGCCGTCGAATTCGAGGACGTGCCCGTATCGGCCACCGAGTGGTTGGATCAGCAACGCGCCGTGGAACAGATGACCTGGGCGCCGGGAATGCCGATGATTATCGAAGGGCGGCTCATCTCCGGTGGCGGCTGGATAGAGCGCCCCGGATGCAGGACCTTCAACTTGTATCAGCCGCCGCCGACCCTGAGCGGTGACCCGTCAGAGGCAGGCCCGTGGCTCGCACATCTTCAGCGGGTGTTTCCGGAAGAGGCGGCTCACATCACAAAATGGCTTGCGTATCGCATCCAGCACCCGGGCGAGAAGATCAATCACGCGCTGGTGTTCGGTGGCGACGAGGAAATAGGCAAAGACACCATCCTCGAGCCGATCCGGTACACGGTCGGTCCGTGGAATGTTTCCGAGGTGAGCCCGCAGCAAATCCTCGGCCGCTTCAACAGCTACGTGAAGTCAGTAATTCTGCGCGTCAGCGAGGCGCGAGACCTGGGCGAGATCGACCGCTACGCGTTGCATGAGCATCTCAAGACGCTGATTGCGGCGCCCCCCGACGTGCTGCGCTGCGATGAGAAGAATCTCCGCGAGTACAGCGTGCTGAACGTCTGCGGAGTCATCATCACGACCAACCATGTCGACGGCATCTACCTGCAGTCTGACTCGCGCCGCTACTTTGTCGCGTGGTCCGAGCTTGTGAAGGAGAACTTCCCGCCCCACTATTGGCAGGACCTTTACCACTGGTATCACTCCGAGGGCGGCATCGGCCACGTTGCCGCCTACCTCGGATCGTTCGACCTTTCGGACTTCGATCCGAAGGCTCCGCCCCCGAAGACGGCCGCGTTCTGGCGCGTCGTCAATGCCGGCCGGGCGCCCGAGGATGCGGAACTTGCAGATGCGCTGGAACTCCTGAAGACCGCGAGGGACCCCAACAGCAAGCCGCCAGCGCCGTTACCCGCCCTCACCATCAGCATGGTCGCCAGCTATGCGAGCGAGTCCTTCAGGGCATGGCTCACGGACCGCAAGAACTCGCGCCAAATTCCGCACCGGATGAAATCGGCCGGCTACGTCGCGGTACCGAATGACGCCGCGCAGGATGGATTGTGGAAAGTCGACGGCAAGCGGCAAGTGATCTACAGCCAGCGCGAGCTGCCCCTTCTGCAGCAGCGCGGAGCCGCCACGGCACTCGTCGAGAGTGGCCGCCAGTGAACGCCGTGGTCAGTGTAATCAGTGAAGTCAGTGATTCCCCATCCGTATTCCCTACGCGTGCGCGCCGGCTTCGTGATTGGGATCGATGGATGGAGGGACAGATAGGGTCTGTGGATAGAGATAGAAATTCACTGACTTCACTGACTTCATTGACCGATCGGATGGACAGGCACGGCTCGCGCAAAACTGCGCAATGCACCGGGGTAGGGGGCGCGTCCCCGCCGGTGGCCGTTCTGTGGCGTCGCCGCGCGCCGTTTTCCGGCTCGTGCTGCACCGAAACTGCACGGAATATTCCGTGGCAGGTGAAACGGCGCGTTAAATCAATTAGATATGGCGCAGACCAGCGGATAAACAATCCGCTGTGGCGATTTACCCCGGAGATGCACTGATGGCGCGTGAGAGTTCCAGCAAGATCATGGCGACGATTCCGGACAAGTACAGTCCCGACTTCGCCGAGCGCCTCGACGGCCGCACCTCGATTGCCAAGGCCATCCTGGGGCGCATCGAGGCCATCCAGACCGACCTGGGCGGTGCGGACGGGCTCAGTCATGCGCGCCGCAGCCTGATCCGCCGCGTTGTCTGGCTCGAGGCCATCGTCGAGCACTCCGAGCAGCGACTCGCAGGCGGCGAAGGGATCGACCTGGGCGGCCATACGCAGGCGATCAATACGTTGATCGGACTCTATAGGCTCCTCGGCCTCGAGCGGCGCCAGCGGCCCGTAAAGACGCTGCGCGAGGTGATGAACGGGGGCGAGAAATGACCGCCACCGACCTCAACCTCGCTGCCCTGCTCGAGCGCGCCCGGCATGACCTGCTGGCCGGCTGGCCGGAAGCCGCCTGTGACGCTATCGGCCGTGCACTGCGCCTGCTCGATCCCGATCCCGACCCCGACCGAGGTACCGACGCCGCTAGCAATCGGCCTGCCGAACGCGCTGTGCTGCGCGCTGCGGCTGTGGAGCTGGCAGCCCGTGGCCTCACCGCCCTGGACATCGCCGCCGCGCTCGGCCTATCTGAGGCGGCCGCGCGGGTTCTGCTCGAGGGGGCGCGATGAAACCGCTGTACGAGGCCATGCTCGATCCGGCGCTGTTCGGGCGCACGTTCGCCGGCCCCACGTTCGCGAACTGGCGCACGGTCGCCAAGATCATGGACGGCCTGCCGCTCGAGGCTGACGAGCTGGCGCTGTTTCGGGAGCTGACCGGGCGCGAGACTGCACCGTCTGCGCCGGCTCGCGAGGCATACCTAATCAAGCCCCGCAGGGCTGGCGGCACGCTGTTCGCTGCAGCCGTAGGCCTGCACGCGGCGCTGCAGGACTACCGCGACCGCCTCGGCCCTGGCGAACTTGCGACCGTGGCGCTCATCGCCTCGGATCGCCGGCAGGCGCGGCAGCTCATGAATTACGTGAAGGGCCTCATCGCCGACTCGCCAGTGATCGCCGCCGAGGTGACGAACATCACCGCCGAGACCGTCACATTCGCGCATCGGGTACAGCTCGAGGTGCACACGACCTCATTCCGCTCGACGCGCGGTTACTCCTACGCGGTGGTGGTCTGCGACGAAATGGCTTTCTGGCGTGACGAGTATTCAGCGAACCCGGACATCGAGTTAATCCGCGCCGTCCGCCCTGGTCTTGCCAACCTCGGCGGTCGACTGCTCGGCCTCTCGAGCCCGCACGCACGCCGTGGCCATCTATTCGATATGTACCAGCGCCACTTCGGAAACGACGCCAGCGACGTGCTCATCGTCAAGGCGCAGCATTCGCAGCTCAATCCCACGATTGACCCGAAGATCATCGAGCGGGCAATGGCCGAGGACCCGGAGGCCGCGCGAGCGGAATGGTTCGGCGAGTTCCGTGGGGATGTGAGCCAGTGGTTGCCGGACGAACTCATCGACGCGGCGCTCGAGGGCCGCACCGGCGGGCGCAAACAATCCGAAGTGGCCTTCGTCGACGTGAGCGGCGGCCGGCACGATGCGAGCGCCCTGGCTATCGCACACGCCGAGTTACCCGAGCGCCACCATTCCGACGCTGGCCCGCTCGCACCGCCCCGCTTGGTGCTCGATCTGCTCGAGCACGTAAAGGCACCGCATGAATCTGAGGCTGTGGTCGAGCGGTTCGCGAAAATCCTCAAGGAGCGGCATCTGCACAAGGTGGTCGGCGACCGATACGGTGCCGAGTGGGTGGTCGGTGCATTCCGGCGCCACGGGATCGAGTACAAGGCTGCAGAGCTGGCAAAGTCTGAAATCTACATGGAGCTGTTGGCGCCATTCTCTGACCGTCGCGTGACGCTGCTCAACGACAAGCGCCTTGTGACGGAACTGCGGATGCTCGAGCGCAAACCGCGTGCGGGCGGCAAGGCCGATATGGTCGATCACCCTGCGGGGGCTGGTTCGCACGACGACGCGGCCAATGCGTGCTGCGGGGCGCTGTGGTTGGCGTCGGTGCGACCCGTCGCAATGCGAATTTCCGACGACGCCCTCGACCTGCTCAGCACCGGCACACGCGGCCGATTTATTTGATATGCGCGCGAACAGCCCGATTACTCGCCGCGACCGCCTGCTCGAGTTGAAACGCTCGCGCACGCAGGCCGATCCGTGGCTGACGGTCGAGGAGTTGGCTGTGTTGCTCTGCACCACAACGCGAACGATACAGCGCGACATTGAAGCACTGCGCGTCGAGGGAAAGCTGCCGCCAGCGCCATGACATTGGCGCGTCAGACGACACAAAACGAAAATGTCGTGTCAGACGACACAAAACGCCTAAGCGGTACCTATTCTGACTATGGGCGCAGCGAAACGAAACCGCAGCGCCTGCGACGCGCCGGCCGGCTCGGGGAACCGATGGCCCCGGGCCGGCCCGGCTCTAACGTGAGGTTCTAACATGCCGACAGACTACGAACTCAACCGCCTGATCGACCGTGCGGTGTCCCGCGTGGCGGGCCGACGC
>JAPTUI010000604.1 GCA_028067895.1 Pseudomonadota bacterium
CGGCCGCTGGCGCTCGTGCGCCCGGTCACGCTTCCGGCCGCCGCCCGAGGCGCGCTTTACAGCGCCGCAGGCTTGGGGTAGCTTCAGCACCCTCATGACCCCGATGAAAACGCGCACGATCACCCTGAAAAAGCCCTGCGGGGCCCTGGGGGAGTGCGTGCGCTAAAGGCGCCGGGACGTCCCGAAGACACCAGAGGCCCCGCCGGAATGACCGACGGGGCCTTTTTTTTCACAGCCTGAAAATCGGAGCTTGCACATGCCATCTGGTCGTTCGGCCGGCACCTTGCCGGTGGTTGCAATCGTCGGGGCCACCGGGGCCGTCGGGGTCGAGCTGCTGCGCTGCCTCGAGCAGCGCCATTTCCCGCTGGCGCGGCTGCGCCTGCTCGCCTCGGCCCGTTCGGCCGGAAAGACGCTGCCGTTTCGCGGCGAGGCGCTGCCCGTCGAGGAGCTGACGTCAGAGAGCTTCCGCGGCGTGGACATTGCGCTGTTTTCCGCCGGCGGCAGCATCTCCAAGCGCTTCGCGCCGCTCGCGGTGGCTGAGGGAACCGTGGTCGTGGACAACTCCTCGGCATTCCGGCGCGACCCGGCGGTTCCGCTGGTCGTGCCCGAGATCAATCCGCAGGCGCTGAAGTCGCACCGCGGCCTGATCGCCAATCCGAACTGCTCGACCATCATCGCCATCACGCCGCTGTGGGCGGTGCACCGGCGCAATCCCATCCGGCGGATGATCCTCGCGACCTATCAAGCCGCCTCCGGCGGCGGCGCGGCGGCAATGGCCGAGCTGCTCGACTCGACCCGCGCCTACCTCGAGGCGCGTCCGTACGCCCCGAAGGTCCTGCCGCATCCCTATGCGTTCAACCTGTTCAGCCACAACTCTGCGGTCGATCCGCAGACCGGCTACAACGAGGAGGAGCTCAAGGCCATGCACGAGACGCGCAAGATCTACGGCGACGAGTCGATCCGCGTGAGCGCCACGTGCGTGCGCGTCCCAGTGTTGCGGGCGCATTCGATTGCGGTGAACTTCGAGTGCGAGCGGCCGATCACGCCCGCCGAAGTGCACCAGATCCTGGCCGATGCGCCCGGGGTGAAGCTCGTCGAGGATCCGGCCCGCAACCACTTCCCGATGCCGATCGAGGCCTCGGGCGGCGATCCGATCCTGGTCGGGCGCATTCGCGCGGATCTGTCCGATCCGAGCGGGCACTCGATCGCACTGTTCGCGGTGGGCGATCAGCTCCTCAAGGGTGCGGCGCTGAATGCCGTGCAGATCGCCGAGTTGCTCTGAGACACCGGCCGCGCCGCGCAGCCTGCGCGGCGCGCCACCTCAGACCAGATCGCGCAGCCGATAGTAGAGCATGCCGAGCGCGAGCAGCGGGCGGCGCGCCAGCGCACCTCCCGGGAACGCGCGGTGCGCGATGCGCGCGAACACGTCGAAACGTTCGGCCTCGCCGGCGATGGCCTCGGCGATGAGCTTGCCGGCGATGCCGGCGAGCGCAATGCCGTGCCCGGAGAAGCCCTGCAGAAAGTACGTCTGCGGGGCGAGGCGGCCGAAGTGCGGTGCGCGGTTGACGGTCAGGTCGAGCAGCCCGCCCCAGGCGTAATCGATCCGCGCTGCGGCGAGTTGCGGGAAGACTCTGAGCATGCGCGCGCGGTTGGCGGCGCGCGCGGCGAATTGTCCGCGGCCGCTGTAACTGATCGCTCCGCCGAACAGCAATCGGTGGTCGGCAGTGCAGCGGAAGTAATCGAGCGCCCAGTTCATGTCGCTCACCGCCGCGCCGTTGGCGATCAGCGCGCGGGCGCGTGCCTCGCCGAGCGGCTCGGTGGCGAGCAGGTGGGTGGCGACCGGGAGGATCGCCGGCGCGATCTGGGGTGCGAGCGCTCCGAGGTAGGCGTTGCCGCACAGCACGATGCGAGGGGCACGGATGGCCCCGCCGCGGGTGCTCACCCGGCCGGGCGTGATCGCCGTGGCGCGGGTCTGCTCGAACAGCAGCGCCCCGGCCCGCTCGGCCGCCGCGGCCAATCCGCGCGTATAGGCGAGCGGATGCAGATGCCCGCCGTTGGCATCGAACATCGCACTGACGTACCGCGACGTGGCGAGGGTGTGCTGGACTTCCTCGCGCGGCAGATACCGCACGCTCCGGTAGTCGAGGCGGGTCTGCAGCTGCTCGATCTGGGCGCGCAGCTCCCGGTCGTGGCGGGGCTTCAGGGCGGTGAGCAGATATCCGTCCACCCAGTCGCACGCGATGCGGTGCCGCTCGATCAGTGCGCGCGTCAGCTGCAGAGCCTCGGTGGCGACGTCCCAGACGGCGCGCGCGCCCTGGTCACCGAGCAGGTGCTCGAGGCGTTCCTGGCCGCAGGCCACCCCGTGGATGACCTGCCCGCCGCTGCGTCCCGAGGCGCCCCAGCCGATGTGCTCCTGCTCGAGCAGAACCGTGGCATAGCCCCGTTCGGCCAGGTGCAATGCGGCCGAACAGCCGGCAATCCCGCCGCCGACGACGCAGACGTCCGCGCTCAGCACGCCCTCGAGCGGCGGGCGCGGGGGGCGGGCCGTGACGGACGCAGCATAGTACGAATCGGCTTCGGCGGCGGACATGGCGATGCTCCTATAATAACCACGAATACCATGGCACCGGCCCGCCCCCTCATTGGCCTCCCCGCTGACCGGCGCACGCTCGGCGTGCAGCCCTTTCACGTGGCGGCCGAAAAGTACGCCCGGGCCTTGCTCGAGGCGGCCGATGCGCTGCCGCTGATCATTCCCTCTCTGGGCGCGGAGCTGCGCTCGGCCGAACTGCTCGAGCGCCTCGACGGGCTGCTGTTCACCGGCAGCCCCTCGAACGTCGAGCCGCACCATTACGCCGGGCCGCCGAGCATGCCCGGCACGCTGCACGACCCGGCGCGCGATGCCACTACGCTGCCGCTGATCCGCGCGGCGGTCGAGCGGGGCGTGCCCGTGCTCGGTATCTGCCGTGGCTTCCAGGAAGTGAATGTCGCGTTCGGCGGCAGCCTGCACCAACGCGTGCATGAGGTGCCGGGCTACCTCGATCACCGCGACGACGAGCGCCAGCCGCTTGAGGTGCAGTACGGTCCGGCGCACGACGTCACGCTCGAGCCCGAGGGGCTACTGCGCGGCCTGGCCGGCGCCGAGCGGGTGCGCGTGAACTCACTGCACTGGCAGGGCATCGAGCGGCTCGGGCCGGGACTGCGCGTTGAGGCGCGCGCCCCCGATGGGCTGATCGAGGCGTTCCGAGTGGCCGAGGCGCCGTCGTTCGCGCTCGCGGTGCAATGGCATCCGGAGTGGCAGGTGATGAGCAATCCGTTCTCGCGAGCCCTGTTCGCAGCGTTCGGCGCGGCCTGCCGCGCCCGGGCAAGCGCTCGCCAAGAGGCAATTCCATGGTGAGCGAAGTCAGTCAGTTCTTCCGCGACCACGCCATCTCCGAGGTCGAGGCGATCATTCCGGACATGGCCGGTATCGCCCGCGGCAAGATCATGCCGGCGGAGAAATTCGCCGAAGACGGCGGCATGCGCCTGCCCGAGAGCGTCTTCCTGCAGACCGTCACGGGGGACTATCCGCCCGATACCGGCCAGGCGATGAGCCCGGCGGAAATCGACATCATTCTCAAGGCCGATCCGAAGACGGTGCGGCGCGTGCCGTGGGCGGCCGAGCCGACCGCCCAGGTGATCCACGACTGCTTCTACGCCGATGGCCGACGCGTCACGATGGCGCCGCGCCACGTGCTGCGCAACATCGTGGAGCTGTATGCGCAGCGTGGGTGGGAGCCGGTAGTCGCCCCGGAGCTCGAGTTCTACCTGGTCGAGCAGAACAAGGACGCCGATTATCCGCTGCGCCCGCCGGTGGGCCGCTCCGGGCGCGCCGAGCCGGGCCGTCAGTCCTACAGCATTGCAGCGGTCAACGAGTTCGATCCGCTGTTCGATGACATCTATCAGTTCTGCGAGGATCAGGACATCGAGATCGACACGCTGATCCACGAGGACGGCCCGGCGCAGATGGAGATCAATCTGATCCATGGACACCCGATGGATCTGGCCGACCAGGCGTTCCTCTTCAAGCGCACCGCGCGCGAGGCGGCGCTGCGCCACAAGATGTATGCCACATTCATGGCCAAGCCGCACGCCAAGGAACCCGGCAGTGCCATGCACATCCATCAGAGCATCGTCGACACCAAGACCCGGCGCAACGTCTTCAGCAATCCCGACGGCAGCCCCTCGGCGCTGTTCTTCGCGCACATCGGCGGGCTGCAGAAATACCTGCCGGCGGCGATGGCGCTGTTCTGTCCGAACGTGAACTCCTACCGGCGCCTCACCCGCTATCTGTCTGCGCCGATCAATGCGCAGTGGGGCTACGACAACCGGACTGCGGGGCTGCGCGTGCCGATGTCCGGCCCCGAGGACCGACGGGTGGAGAATCGCATCTGCGGGGCCGACGCCAACCCGTACATCGCCCTTGCCGCCTCGCTCGCCTGCGGCTACCTCGGCATGGTCGAGGGGCTGCAGCCCTCCGAGCCCGTCTCCGGCAGCGCCCACGAGCTGCCGTTCGGCCTGCCGCGCTCGCTCGATGAGGCGCTGCGCGAGCTGCGTCGCGGCACGGCGCTGGTGCGGGTGCTCGGCGAGGCATTCATCTCGGCGTTCACCATCGTCAAGGAGGCCGAATACGAGGTTTTCCTGCAGGTGATCAGTTCCTGGGAGCGCGAACATCTGCTGCTGAATGTCTGAGACGCCGCGGCGCCGTCCGCGGCCGGCGCGATGGTGTACAGTCAGCCGGCGGCGGTGAGGCCGCCTCCCGATAACATGATGGGCATGAGCATGACGGACAATGTGCTGGGTATCGACGTCGGTGGATCCTCGATCAAGGCCGGCGTGGTGGACGTGGGAGCCGGACAGATGGTCGGTGAGCTGATCTCGGCGCCGACGCCCCGTCCGGCGACGCCCGACGCGATGATGCCGGTGATCGCAGCGCTCGCGGCGCGCCTGCCGGACGCAAAGGGCCGTATCGGACTCGCTTTTCCCGCCGTGGTGAAACATGGTCGGGCAAGGACGGCGGCGAACGTCGATCACGCCTGGATCGGTGCGGACGGCGGGGCGCTGGTGCGCCGCACGTTGAACCGGCCGGCGCTGTTTCTCAACGACGCCGATGCCGCGGGGCTTGCAGAGATGCGCTTCGGCGCGGGGCGCGGTGAGAACGGCACGGTCATCATGCTGACCTTCGGCACCGGGATCGGCACGGCGCTGTTCACCGGCGGGCACCTGTTTCCCAACAGTGAGCTCGGACACATGGAGCTCAACGGCATGGACGCGGAGAAGTGGGCGTCGGCGCACGTCAAAACGGTCCAGGGCCTGGACTGGGAAGGGTGGATCGAGCGGGTCAACGTGTACCTCGAGCGCATGCACGCGATGTTCTGGCCGGATCTGTTCATCCTCGGCGGCGCGATCAGCGAGCGCTTCGCCGACTTCGCTCCGCTGCTGCGCTCCGAGGCGCGCATCCGCCCGGCGCAATTCGCCGGACAGGCCGGCGTGATCGGGGCGGCGATCGCGGCGGTGGAAGCCAACGCATGAGCCGCCGGCGCGCTGCGGCGGGCCGATGAGCTGGTTCGGGCGCAGCAAGCTGCCCGAGGTCGGCACGACCCTCTTCACGGTGATGTCCCGCCGGGCACAGGCGCTCGGGGCGATCAACCTCGGCCAGGGCTTTCCCGATTACGACATCGATCCGCGCCTGACCGAGCTGGTGGCCGAGGCGATGCGCCAGGGATACAACCAGTACGCTGCGATGGAGGGGCTGGCGGCGCTGCGCGCAGCGATCGCGCGCAAGCTCAAGGCCCGCTACGGCCTCAACGTCGACCCGCAGGACGAGATTACCGTGACGCTCGGAGCCACCGAAGCGCTCTACAGCGGGATCCAGGCGCTCGCCGGTCCGGGCGACGAGGTGATCGCGTTCGATCCGGCCTATGACGCCTATGAGCCGGCCGTGCGTCTCGCCGGGGCGCACTGCATCCGTCTGCCCCTGGCGCCGCCGGTGTTCGGCTACGACTGGGACCGGGTGCGCGATGCGGTGAGCGGGCGCACCCGGCTGATCCTGCTCAATTCCCCGCACAATCCCACCTGCACGGTGGCGAGTGCGCATGATCTGGATGCGCTCGCCTCGATCGTGGCGGGCCGCGAGATCACCGTGCTCTCGGACGAGGTCTACGAGCACATGGTGTTCGGCGGACGCGTACACGCATCGGTCCTGACCCATCCGCACCTGCGCGAGCGCAGTCTGGCGGTGTTCTCCTTCGGCAAGACGTTGCATGCGACGGGCGTGCGCGTCGGCTACGGCATCGCTCCGCCGGCGCTCACCGCGGAGCTGCGCAAGGTCCACCAGTTCAATACGTTCAGCATCGCGCATCCGCTGCAGGAGGCGATCGCGCGCTACCTCGATGAGCGCCCGGACACCGGTGTGGATCTGCCCGGGTTCTTTCAGGCCCGGCGCGACCGGCTGCGCGCCGCACTCGGCGGCTGCGCGCTGCGATTGCCGCCGGCGGCCGGCACGTTCTTCCAGTTGCTCGATTTCTCGGCCCTCGCGCCGCCGGGCGACGTCGCATTCGCCGAGCGACTGCTCACCGAGGCGGGGGTTGCCTCGATCCCGCTGTCACCGTTCTACGCCGTGCCGCCGCCGCTCTCGTGCGTGCGCCTGTGTATCGCGAAGCGGGAGGCAACTCTCGATGCGGCCGCCGAGCGGCTCGGCGCGTTCGCGCACCGTCTCGCGCGCGAGGGGGCCTGATCCTGCACCGCCTCAGCGGCGCAGGATCCACGCGATGATGGAGATCGCGAGGCTCACCAGCAGCATGGTGGTGAGCGGAAAGAAGAACTGGAAGCCAGGCCGTTCGATGACGATGTCGCCCGGCAGTTTGAACAACGGCAACCGCCGCGCCCACGGCCAGATGAGCCCGAGCACGATCAGCACCACACCGAGCACGACGAGAATGCGGTTCATGGGCGGTGAGTCTACCGGGCGGGGCGCGCCGATCAATGGCCGCGCCCCGCTAGTCGAACTCCGCCGGTAGGTCCCGATGCCGATGATGCTCGTAAAGCCGCACGATCTGCGGGGCGAGCACGCGGCCGGTGGACAGCGCCGGCAGCGCTGCCACCGGAAAGAATCCGACGGCATCGGTTTCGCTGCTGGTCGTGGCCTGCCCGCCGGTCAACTCGCACACGAACATCAGCTTGTAGATGTGGTGCACGCTCGGGGGGTGCGGGTGTCTGCGCCGGTCGATCAGGGCGGCGAGCTTGACGGCCCGCGCCTCATAGCCGGATTCCTCGCGGATCTCGCGCTCCACCGCCGCAGCGGGCGAGTCGTTCACATCCACCCAACCGCCGGGCAGCGTCCACTTCCCGTCGGCGCGCTCGCGCACCAACAGCACCCGATCGCCCGAGAAGACGCCACCGCGCACGTCCACTTTGGGTGTCGCGTAGCCCTCCTCGCCGCTCCAGAGCGCCTCGGCCCGCTCCGGCGGGATCTTGAGCTCCCCGGCGAGCAGTTCGGCCGCGAGGCGCTGCAGTTCCTGGTAGCGCTCGCGGTCGAACGGGTCGCGCGTGAACGTCAGGCCATTCTGCGCGAGCGCGCGCACCTTGCGCGCCCAATCGAAGATGGCCGCCGTGCGCTCGATGACCGCGCTCCTGCTGCGGGCCTCAGAGGTTGCGGATCAGCGCATCGCCGAACGCGGAGGTCGACACCTCGGTCGCTCCGTCCATCAGGCGCGCGAAGTCGTACGTGACCGTCTTCTGGCCGATGGTCCTGTCCATCGCGCCGATGAGGGCGTCTGCGGCCTCGGTCCAGCCCATGTAGCGCAGCATCATCTCCCCGGAGAGCAGCACCGAACCCGGGTTCACCTTGTCGAGGTTGGCGTACTTCGGCGCCGTGCCGTGCGTGGCCTCGAAGACCGCATGGCCGGTGAGGTAGTTGATGTTGCCGCCCGGCGCGATGCCGATGCCGCCGACCTGGGCGGCGAGCGCATCGGAGAGGTAATCACCGTTGAGGT
>JAPTUI010000573.1 GCA_028067895.1 Pseudomonadota bacterium
GCCGCTCAATGCCGGGCCCGGCGAGGATGAGACCGCCTGGGCATTGGTCGCCGAGACGCCGATGGACATGAGCGATTCAGGTGACACGCAATTGACTCCTTCGGCTCCAGGACTGCTGGGATCGTTCGTCGGTTTCGTGCTGCTCGCGCCGTTCCTGCACGCGCCGCTCCTCGGCACGCCAGTGCTCGGCTACGGTTTCGACCGCTGCGGCACGCCGCGCGGCATTACGCCAGCTTTCCAGTTCCGCGCTGCGGGCCGTCTCGGCCTGCGCGACGATCTGCGCCTGATGCTGCAGCGCCTCATCGAGACGGCAGAGAAAGACTTGATACTCGCGCACGCCTGCACCATTGAGACCGGCCTGGGCGCGGCGCGCGAATTCCTGCACGTACGCGCCGCGGTAGCTCTCGAGCTCCTGCAGCCGGGCCTGCGCTTCATTCACCCGGCGCTCGCACACTGCGAGCGCTTCGGCACGGCGACGCTCATGGTCATCGACCACGCGCTGCACCATGTCGATCCGTTGTGATTTTTTCATCAATTGCCTTCCGCGAGCACGCTCTCTAGGGCGCCCAGGCTCGCCTCGAGATCGACGCGCTCGTGCACGTCTTGTTGGAGGAACTGCTGCATCTGCGGCCAACGGCTGATCGCCTGATCGACCCGCGGATCGCTGCCGCGTTGATAAGCGCCGATCGCGACCAGGTCGCGATGCTGCTGGTAGGTGGAGAGGATCTGACGAAACTGGCGAGCGCTCGAAAAATGCGCCGGGGAGACGATTTCGTTCATGACTCGGCTGACGGACGCCTCGATGTCGATCGCCGGGTAATGGCCGCTCTCGGCGATCCGCCGCGACAACACGATGTGTCCGTCCAGGATCGCGCGCGCCGAGTCGGCGATCGGATCGTTCTGATCGTCACCTTCAGCGAGCACCGTGTAAAACGCCGTGATCGACCCGCTGCCTTCGGCGCCGTTACCGGCGCGCTCGACCAGCTGCGGCAGTCGGGCGAACACCGAGGGCGGATAGCCCTTGGTGGCCGGCGCCTCACCAATCGCCAGAGAAATCTCGCGCTGCGCCTGGGCGAAGCGCGTGAGTGAATCCATCAGCAGCAGCACGTTCGCGCCGCGGTCGCGGAAATACTCGGCAATCGCCGTGGACAACCACGCTCCGCGCAGCCGCGTCAGCGGGGGGGCGTCCGCCGGCGCGGCCACCACCACCGCGCGGGTACGGTCCTCGGGACCGAGAATACGCTCGACAAACTCCTTGACCTCGCGGCCGCGCTCGCCGATCAATCCTACGACGATCACCTGCGCGCTGGTATAGCGGGCCATCATACCGAGCAACATGCTCTTACCGACACCGCTGCCGGCGAACAGCCCGACGCGCTGTCCGCGACCGATGGTCAACAGCGAATTGATCGCGCGCACTCCAACGTCGAGCGGTGCGCTGATCGGCTGGCGCGCCAGCGGGTTGATTGGACGCCCGGTGAGGCGGACGGTGTCGGTGCAGCCGAGCGGACCGAGGCCATCAAGCGGCTGAGCGCTGCCATCGACGATGCGCCCGAGCAGCTGTTCCCCGACGTGTACCGTGCCGGCGTGCCGGCGTGGGATGACGCGTGCGTTCGGACCGAGCCCGTGGGCATCACCCGCGGGCATCAGATAGAGCCGGTCGCCGGCGAAGCCGACGACCTCGGATTCGATACGGGAACCGTCCCCGGCGATGACGTCGCAGTAATCACCGACCGCCGCCTGACATCCAGCGGCCTCAAGCGTCAGCCCGACCATGCGCGTCAGACTCCCCTCGAGCGGCGGCGGCTCCGTTTGCTCGACCGAAAGCCGGGTGCGGCGCAATCCGGCGCCCCACGCCGCAGCGCGTTTCAGCTGAAGCACTTCGCTCATGGCGTCTGCGGTGCGGCTGACCGCTCGGCCGTGCGTTCATCGCCGAGGGCGTTGGCAGCAATGGCCGCAATGCGACTCTCGATGCGTGCATCGATCCGGGACGCCTCGCTCTGCACGAGGCAGCCCCCGCGGGTCAAGGTCGGGTCCTCGATCAGGGTCCAGGCACGCTCACCAGCACCTGCGGCCAGACGCTCGCGCACCGTCTGGGCGTCTTCCGGGTGCAGATGCACACGCACCTCGCGCGCCGCCAGCGGCAGCTGCGCGAGCGATTCGCGCACGATCGCAATGATCTGACTCGGTTCGGTGCGCAGCTCCCGACGCGCCAGCTGCTTGCCAACCGCGAGCGCAAGTTCGACCAGTTCGCGCTCGACCTCGGCATCGAGCGAGTCCAGCGGCCGAGCGATCAGCGCGAGCACCGAATCGAGTCGCTGCACACGCTCGTCGATTGCCGCCAAGCGCGCGCGCAGGTGCGCTTCGGCCCGCTCCATGCCCGCCTGGTAGCCACGCTCCTCGGCCTGCTGCTGCGCTTGGCGCAGCTCGTTGTCACTGCGGCGGCGCGCATCGGCGAGTTCGATGACCGGCCCGCTGACCTCGGGCAACTGCCAGCGCTCGACCGGCGCGGCGCCGGTGAACCGTCCACGCAACTCAGACAAACTGCTCTCCTTTACCTGCGAGCGCGATGGTGCCGGCCTCGGCCAGCTTGCGGGCCAGCTTGAGAATTTCCTTCTGCGCGCCCTCGACTTCGGAGACACGCACCGGGCCTTTGGCCTCGAGATCGTCCTTGAGCATCTCTGCGGCCCGCTGCGACATGTTCTTGAACATCTTTTCCTTCAGCGCGTCGTCGGTGCCCTTCAGGGCGAGCAGCAACTGTTCGCTCGGCACTTGGCGCAGAAGCTCCTGCATGCCGCGGTCGTCCAGATCGAGCAGGTTGTCGAACACGAACACCAGCTCCTCGATGCGCGCAGCGAGCGGCGCATCGCTCTTGGCAACCTGCTCCATCAGGGCACTCTCCTGGCTCGGCTCGAGGAAATTGATGATGTTGGCTGCCGCCTTGGCACCACCGAGCACGGACGTCTTGCCGCTCGACTTGCCAGCAAATTGCTTCTCGATGATGTCGTCGAGTTCGCTGAGTGCACTCGGCTGCACACCATCGAGCAGCGCGATGCGCGCCACCACTTCCGGGCGCATGTTCGCCGGCAGCAGCGACAACACCTCGGCAGCCTGATCCGGATCCAGATAGGCGAGCACGATCGCGATGGTTTGAGGGTGCTCGAGCCGGATCAGTTCCGCTACGCCGCGCGGGTCCATCCACTTCAGCGCCTCGAGCCCCTTGGTGCTGCGGCCGATGCTGATGCGATCGATGATGCTCTCGGCCTTGTCCGCCCCGAGGGCATCGACCAGTACCTTGCGCAGAAACTCATCGGCGCCGACACCGACCGAAGTCTGACGCTCGACGCTCGCGGTGAATTCGGTGATGACTCCCTGCACTTCATCGAGCGAGACATTGCTGAGCCGCGCCATTGCCGCGCCGATGCGCTGGACTTCCTTGGCGCCCATGTGCTTGAGCACCTGCGCCGCCTCGCCCTCCCCGAGCGTCAGCAGGAGGATTGCCGCGCGCTCCGTGCCGCTACGCGTGGCGTCTTTGCCGTTGCGCTCACTCATCGTTGCCTACCCAGCCGCGCACCAGCTGCGCCACGCGCTTGGGATCTTGGCCGACCATGGCGCGCGCGTTGGCGAGCTGCTGCTCGTGCGTAAGCGCCTTCACCACCGCTTCTTTCTGCGCTTGTGGTGCACCGTCCGCGGTCCCATCCGCGCCGATCTGCGCCACGGCTGCCGCAAGCGGTCGGACCGGCGTGAGCAGCGAGCGGACCAGTGGGCGCAGCACCGCGACCACCAGCACGATGACGCCGATCAGGCCCGCGACGATTTTCAGCAGGTTCCAGAATATGGGCCGCTGCCAGAGGGGCGCGGACTGGAACGTGCCACTCGGGGTGCGCGGCAAGTCAAGCGGCTCGTTCACCACGCTCACACTGTCCCCGCGCGCGGCGTTGTAGCCAACGGCATCTTTGACCAGCTGGGTAATGCGTGTCAGTTCCTGAGCCGAGAGCGGCACCTGGGTCACCTTGCCATTGGCCCCTTTGACCGCCCGGTACCCGACTAGCACCGCGACCGTGAGCCGACGGATCTGTCCGGGCGGCTGCCGCGAATAGTCCAGGGTTCGATCGATGTCGTAGTTGCGCGTGACGTTCTTGGAGAGAATGCTGGCCCCGCCTGGCGTCCCGGGCGCGCCCGGGACCGGCGAGACCGCACCGAGCGGCGCGCGCGTCGCCGGCTTGGCCGCGCCGCTGGCAGTCGGGGCCGCCGTGCTCGCCGTCCCCTTGGCAGTCGCGGCGGCAGGCTTGGCCTGCGCCGGCGGTGCCAATACGCCCGGGGTCGGCGGCTCGTTCGAGAGCGAACCGGGCACCCCGCCGGGTCCGCCGGCGCCGCTGCTCTGCTGGGAAATCTGTTCGCTGCGTACGATCTGGCTGTTCGGCTTGTAGAGTTCCTGGGCCTGCTCATGGGTGCCGAGATTCAGCTCCGCGACAACGTCAGCGTGCACCAGGCCGGGACCGACCAGCGGGGTAAGCAGCGCGACGATGCGCCGCGAATCCTCGTTCTCGATGCGGTGCACGAGATCGAAGTTGCGCTCGTCCATCGCGTACGTGCTGCTGCCCTGCGGTCCGGAGAGCAACTGGCCGTTCTGATCGACCACGGTGACATGCGCGGGCGACAGATCCGGCACACTGGAGGCGACGAGATTCACGATCGCCTGCACCTGCTCTGGCCCGAGCACGCTGCCGGCGCGCAGCTGCACGAACACCGAGGCGCTGGCGGCGGTCTGGTCACTGACGAACACCGACTGGCGCGGGACGGCCAGATTGACGCGCGCGGCGGACACCTGCTGCATACTGGCGATCGTATGCGCCAGTTCCGCCTCAAGCGCGTGCTGGTAGCGCACGTTTTCGATGAACTGACTGACTCCGAAGCCCGATCCCTTGTCGAGTGCCGCAAAGCTGTCGCCCTGGGTGACTCCCTGGCCGGCGAGCTTCAGACGCGCCGCATCGAGCTGCTCGGCGGGAACCTCCACCCCATTGGTGCTCGGGTCGAGCTGATAGGGGATCTGCGCCCCCTGCAGCGCCTGAACGACCTGCGCCTCCTGTTGCGGCGAGAGGTTCGCGTACAGGAGGCTGTAGGTCGGCCCCCGCGACCACAGCACGATCCATACGCCGGCAGCAACCGCCGCGGCAATGCCGAGCAGCAGCAGCAGGGGACGCAGACTCGCCGGCAACGCCGGCATCGAGGGTAAAGCAGTGGATTCGCCAGCCATGTCGACTCACTACATCTGCATGTTCATAATGTCGGTGTAGGCGGTGATCAGACGGTTGCGCACTTCAGTCAGAGCCTGAAAGGACATGCTCGCCTTCTCCATCTGCAACACCACCTGCGGCAGCGACACTCCGGGAGCGCCGCGCGAGAATGCATCGGCGAGCGCGCTGGCGCGCTGCTCACTCTGATTGACCGAATTGATCCCCTGCTTGAGGATCGAGGCGAACTCGCTCGGTCCGTTGACCGCAGCGGCGTTGCCCTGCGCGCCGCCGAGCGGCATGGGCTTCGGCGCATCGAGACGCACCTGGGAGGACATGGCGCGGATCTGCGCCAACACCTGGTCAATGGCCATCTGGCTCATGGCATTCCCCTCACGCCGCCGGAACTTCGACGCCGGCCTCGCGCAAGCGCGCCAGCTTGTAACGCAAGGTGCGCGGGCTGATGCCGAGACGTTCAGCCGCCTCGCGCCGGCTCCCCTGACCACTCTTCAGCGCATCGAGAATCAGGTCGCGCTCGGCCTGAATGAGCGAACCGGCCAGCGAGCTGACCGTGCACTCGGCCGCCGGCGCCGCCTCGAGCACCGACGCATCATTGGCGAGCTCGAACTGGATGTGCTCGGCACCGATGACCGCGCCGTTGAGCAGGATCAGCGCGCGCTGCAGCAGGTTGTCGAGCTCGCGCACGTTGCCCGGCCAGGGATAGGTGAGCAGGCGGTGCGCCGCCTCGGCACTGAGTGCCGGGATCTGCTTGCCCGGGCGGCAATGTCCGGTGAGCAGCTGCATCGCCAGCGGCAATACATCGTCGCGGCGCTGGCGCAGCGGCGCGATTGCGAGCGGAAATACGTTGAGCCGATAGTACAGGTCCTCGCGGAAGTGCCCCGCCGCGACCTCCTCGCGCAGCCGCCGGTTGGTCGTGGCGATGACGCGCACGTCGAGGCTGATCGTCTGCCGTGCACCGAGACGCTCGACCTCGCGCTCCTGCAGCACGCGCAGCAGTTTCGCCTGCAGCCCGAGCGGCATCTCGGTCACCTCATCGAGCAGCAGCGTGCCGCCCTGGGCCTGCTCGAACTTGCCCGCATGGGTCGCGTGCGCGCCGGTGAAGCTGCCACGCTCGTAGCCAAACAGCATCGCCTCGAGCATGTTTTCAGGGATCGCCGCGCAATTGACGGCCACGAACGGGCCATTGGCGCGCGGACTGCGCCGATGAATGTAGCGGGCGAGCACCTCCTTGCCGGTGCCGGATTCACCGCAGATCAACACCGTGCAGCTGCTGGCGGCGACCCGGCGCGACAGCTCGAGCAGGTGCTGCGAGCTTGCGGCGCAGGCGACCGGTTCCGGGGCGCTCTCGGCGTTGATGTTGACCGCAGGTTGTGGCGCGTAAAGTTCTGACATCGATTCCCCCAATCGCAGGGATGCTGCAAGGGGGAATGCAATTGCCGTGCCTGGCGAGAAAGTGCTCCCAAAGCGTGACGCACATCACGCGCGCGGCCGGTGGCCGCGCCGCAGGTGTCAAACTTCCGTCGCCGGCTCGGTGAAGCCGAGTTTGCGCAGACGCTCCACGAGCGTCGTACGACGCAAATTCAGCAGGCGAGCCGCCTGCGCCACGGTGCCGTTGGCGCGCTCGAGCGCCTGCTGCACCAGCGCCCGCTCGATTGCGAGCAAGTGCTCGCGCAGATCGATGCCCTGCTCCGGCAGCGCACACGGGTCGGCTGCATCGCGCGCCGAGGGCGCGGATTCGAGCAGCTGGAGCGCCTCGAAATCAGTCAACGCCTGCTCGCAGGTCGCCGCCATGGGCTCGACGCAAACGGCAGCGATCTCCGTCTCGCAAGACCACTCCTGCGGCGGCTGGTACTTCGGCGGTAGATCGGACACGTCGACGGTCTGGCCGGCGCGCACAATCGAGAGGCGCTCAACCAAGTTCGACAGCTCGCGCACGTTGCCGCTCCAGGGGTACACCCCGAGCGCGGCGAGCGCGCGCGGGCTGAAGCGGACCATGCCGCGCCCCTCGACCGCGTTGCGCGTGGCGAACTCATTGACGAGCGCCGGCAGATCCTCGCGCCGCTCGCGCAGCGCGGGCATCTCGATCGGAAACACGTTCAAGCGATGGAACAGGTCCTCACGGAAGCTACCGTGCGCAATCGAGGCTTCTAGGTTGCGGTGCGTGGCGGCAATGATGCGGACGTTGCAGCGGATCGGCACGTGATTACCAACCCGCTCGAACACCCGTTCCTGCAGCACCCGCAGGAGCTTGACCTGCATCGAGGGGCTCATGTCGCCAATCTCGTCGAGGAACAGCGTGCCGCCCTCGGCGATCTCGAAACGGCCCTTGCGGGCGGCGATAGCGCCGGTAAACGCTCCCTTCTCGTGGCCGAACAGCTCGGATTCGAGTAGATCGGCCGGAATGGCCCCGCAGTTCACGGCCACGAAGGGACGGTTGCACCGCGGGCTGAGCTCATGAATGGCACGGGCGGCGACTTCTTTGCCGGTGCCGGACTCCCCGAGCACCAGCACGGTGGAATCGAACCCCGCGACCTGGCGAATCAGGCCGATGACCGCACGGATGGCGGGAGAATTGCCGCTCGGCAGTCGCGCCCCTTCCTCGACACTCGGGCCACCCGCCGCCGCAGCACCTTCAGTGCGCGCACGGTGGTCGAGGGCAATATCCGGGACACATTCGCTGGCGGCCATCAGGGTACCCATTCTTGCTTGCTGTTCTTCGGGTGGCGTGCCCGGAGCGGACCGGACGGGCGTT
>JAPTUI010000036.1 GCA_028067895.1 Pseudomonadota bacterium
CCATCTGATCAATTTCTGGGGATTTGGCAACTCCAAGACCCGCGCGCTGCTGCTCGGCCTGCGTCTGGTCGTGCAGGACAACCGGCTGTTTGCCTCCGGTCATGACGGGGAGGTGGCTGCGTTCGACCCGCGCAACGGCCATGAGCTCTGGCATACCAATACCCACCTGCCGCTCGGCGGCGGCCCGGCGGTGCGTGGCAAGCTGCTGGTACTTGGCGCCACCGACGGTCAGGTGATCGCGCTGAATGCTGACGACGGCAAGACACTGTGGAAGGTGCGGCTTCCCGATGCGGTGATCTCCTCCCCGGGGCTCTCGAGCCACCTGGTTGCCGTGCGCACCATCGACGGGGTGCTGCATGCACTGTCGACCCGTGACGGCCATGAGTTGTGGGAGACCCAGCAGCACATGCCCTCGCTCTCGCTGCGCGGGGCCGCTATCCCGGTGATTACGCACCACATGGTGATCAGCGGCTTCGCCAACGGCAAGGTGCTGGCCGTGAACGCCTCCGACGGTTCGCAGGTGTGGCTCGCAACCGTGTCTCAGCCCATCGGACGCACCGCGATCGAACGGCTCGCTGATGTGCATGGGGCAGTGATCGTGTCCGGCAAGGACGTGTACACCGTCGGCTACCACGGGACGGTCGACATGCTGGCGTTGGCGAGCGGACAGCCCTGGTGGAGCCACAAGGCCTCGAGCTTCCGCGGTCTGGCGCTCGGTGCGCATGCAGTGTATATGTCGAGCGCCGACGGCTCGGTCGTGGCGCTGAACCGCAAGAATGGCGCGGTGATTTGGCGTCAGCCGGCGCTGCGCTATCGCGCTGTGACACAGCCAGCCGTCAGCCCGGACGGTGTGGTCGTCGCGGACTATCAGGGCTACGTGCATTGGCTGAACAAGCGCACGGGGGCTTTCGAAGCGCGTGCTGAGACGGGCGGGATCCGAGTCTCGAACCCGCCCGTGGTGATCGGCAACGAGGTCGTGGTGATCAACGACGTCGGCCACATCACCGCGTTCCGCGTCTCGCCGCGGCACTGATCCAACGGACGCAGCAGCGTGCTGCCCATCGTCGCACTGGTCGGTCGGCCGAACGTCGGCAAGTCCACCTTGTTCAACGTGCTCACCGGCACGCGCGATGCCATTGTCGCGGACGTCCCGGGGCTCACCCGGGACCGCCAGTACGGCTTCGGCCGTGTTGGGCCGATGCCGTGCGTGGTGGTCGACACCGGCGGACTGGTGGAGAACCCGAGCGGTCTCGAGACGCAGATGCGCGAGCAGACCGAGCGCGCCGTGGCCGAGGCGGATCGGCTGGTGTTCGTGCTCGACGCGCGCAGCGGCCTGACGCCGCAGGATTATTTCGTGGCGCGAGAGCTGCGCCGCTGCGGCAAGCCGGTGACGCTGGCGCTGAACAAGGCCGAGGGCCTCGATGCGCAGATCGCGGGCGCGGAGTTCCATGCGCTCGGCTTCGGCGAGCCGCTCGGCATCTCTGCGAGTCACAGCCAGGGGTGCGAGGCGTTGATGGCGGCGGCCCTGGCAGGCCTGGAGCCGAGCGCGGACGTCGAGCCCGAAGACCGCGATGCAGTGCGAATTGCGGTCATCGGTCGGCCCAATGTCGGTAAATCCACCCTAGTCAACCGGCTGATCGGCGAGGAGCGCGTCATTGCGAGCGATCAGCCCGGCACCACCCGCGACAGTATCCTCGTACCCTTCGAGCGTGACGGCCGGCGATTCGTGCTGATCGATACGGCGGGCGTGCGGCGGCGGGCGCGGGTGGAGGACGCCATCGAGCGCGCCAGCGTCGCCAAGACGCTGCAGGCGATAGACGAGGCACACGTGGTGATCCTGGTGCTCGATGCCCACGATACCGTGGCGGAGCAGGATGCGAGCGTGCTCGGCATCGCGCTTGAGCGCGGTCGGGCGCTGCTCCTGGCGGTCAACAAGTGGGATGGCATCGAACCGGAGCAGCGCGAGGAGATTCACCGGCAGCTCGCCCTGAAACTCGACTTCGTGCCGTTTGCTCCGATGCATTTCATCTCGGCGCGTCACGGCACGGGCGTCGGTGAACTGGTGCACTCGACCGTGCGAGCGTACGACGCGGCCATGCGCGAGATGCCGACTCGTGAGCTGACCCGTACGCTGGAGCGCGCCATGACGGCTCACCAGCCGCCGCTGGTGCACGGCCGGCGCATCAAGCTGCGCTATGCCCATCAGGGCGGGCGCAACCCTCCGCGCGTGGTCATTCACGGCAATCAGACGGCATCGGTGCCGAACGCGTACACGCGCTATCTCACCAACGTCTTTCGCAAGCAGTTCGATCTCTACGCCACGCCGGTGGCCATCGAATACCGCACTGACCAGAACCCCTACGACAAACCAGGTAAGGTCAAGCGGGTGGCCCCGGGAGCGCGGCGCGGTCGCTCCCGCACCCCACGCACCTCGCGCCGCTGAGCTCGCCTGGCAGTCGCATCAGAAGGCGTTGTGCCCGGTCAATGCCCGCCCGACGGAGAGCTGGTGGATGGTTTCGGTGCCTTCGTAGGTGATGACGCTCTCGAGGTTGAGCATGTGGCGGATGGGGGCGTACTCGGCGCTGATGCCTGCGCCACCGAGGAGGTCTCTGCAGTCGCGGGCGATGTCCAGGGCGGCGCGGCAGTTGTTCCACTTGGCGAGTGAGACCTGGACCGGATCGAGCGTGCCCAGTTCCTTGAGGTGCGCGAGCTGCAGGGCGAGCATTTGAGCGGTGGTGATTTTGCGGGCCATTTCCGCGAGGCGGATCTGGACGGCTTGATTGAGGGCGAGGGAGCGGCCGAAGAGGGTTCGGGAGGCGCAGTACTCGAGCAGCTGGGCGAGGCAGGCCTGGGCGGCGCCGATGACGCCCCAGGCGATGCCGTAGCGGGCCTGGGTGAGGCAGGAGAGCGGGCCTTTGAGGCCGATGACGCCCGGCAGGACGTTCTCCTCGGGGACCAGGACGTCATCGAGGAACAGCGCGGAGGTGATGGAGGCGCGCAGGGAGAATTTGCGCTCGATGAGCTGAGCGGAGAAGCCGCGGGTGCCTTTGTCGATGAGGAAGCCGCGGATGCCGTCATCGGTCTGGGCCCAGACCAGGGCGACGTCCGCGATCGGGCCGTTGGTGATCCACATTTTCGAGCCGTTGAGGACCCAGTCGCGGCCGCGCTGACGCGCGTGGGTCTTCATATTGGCGGGGTCTGAGCCGCCGTGCGGTTCGGTGAGGCCGAAGCAGCCGATGAGCTCCCCGCGGGCCATGGGGGGGAGGTATTTGAGCTTTTGGGCCTCGGAGCCGTAGGCGTGGATGGGGAACATGCACAGGGAGGACTGCACGGAGACGAAGCTGCGGATGCCAGAGTCGCCGCGTTCGAGTTCCTGGCAGATCAGGCCGTAGCAGCGGGCATTGAGGCCGGCGCAGCCATAGCCCTCGAGGGACGAGCCGAGCAGGCCCAGGGCGGCGAGTTCCGCAACGAGCTCACGCGGGAAGCGGTGTTCCTCGAAGCACTCGCGGATGACCGGCAGGACGCGCTCATCGACGAGCCGCCGCACTGAATCCTGCACCATGCGCTCCTCTTCGGTGAGCGTGCTGCGCAGCGCGAACAGATCAAGGGGGTCGAGGCTGGGGTTTGGCAAAGCAATCCACTCCCGGTAAAACCATGCGGGTCTGCGGCGCATCCGCCGGCGAGGCGAGTGCGGGGCGCGATGATACCCTACTCGGCGGTAGGGTATGACGACGCGGGGGTCTGGGTGCCGGGTCTTGCCTTAAAATTTTAAAAAACAATGACTTATAAACATTTTACGACTTCTCCAAGCGGCGAGCGGGTCTCGTGTCGGCGCGGCACGGCGGGGCGGAGCAGGTGACCGGGGGATGGCGATGACGGGCCGGACCCGGATCGGCGCCGATGGCCGGCGGCGCTGCGGCTGGTGCGCCGTGACCCCCGAGTACACCGCCTACCACGATACCGAGTGGGGCTTCCCGGTGCTCGAGGATCGGCGGCTGTTCGAGAAGCTCAGTCTCGAAGGATTCCAGGCGGGATTGAGCTGGCGGACCATCCTCGCCAAGCGTGAGCGCTTCCGTACGGTGTTTCATCACTTCGAGATCGAGCGGGTTGCCCGGTTGGGTGCGCGGGACGTCGAGCGGCTGCTGCGGGATCCCGGTATCGTGCGCCACCGCGGCAAAATCGAAGCGGTCATCCACAATGCCCGCTGTGCGCGCGAGCTGATCGGCCGCGAAGGTTCTCTGGCCGCGTTCATCTGGCGCTACCGGCCGGATCACACCCGGCGCGGCCCGAGCACGGCGTCGACCTCCCCGGAATCCGTGGCACTCTCGAAAGATCTGAAGCGCCTGGGCTGGCGGTTCGTCGGTCCGACCACGATGTACGCCTTCATGCAGGCCATGGGAGTGGTGAACGATCATGCCACGGCGTGCGTGATCCGAGCCGAGGCTGAACGCGCCCGGACCGTGTTCCAACTGCCGGCGTCAGCGCGCCGGCCCGCCCGGCGGGACACCTGACGGCTGAAAGATCCGGACCCGGGATCCGGGCCGCGCCGGATCGAGATGCCCGCGCGTCGCCTGAAGCGCGATCGCATTCGGTGCCGACAGCTGGACTGTTCTCGAAGGGCTGATCGTCATGACTTTCGAGGATGTGGGCGGGGCCGCCCTGCTGACCGTGTACATCGGCACCGGAGTCCGCGGCGAGGCGGTGGCTGACATGCTGGGCGGCATGGAGCAGGAGTGAAGCGCCCGCTCCTGAAGCTCGGCTGCTTCCTGTCGGCAGCGCACGTCGCTTGAGCGTCACCAGGCCATCCTTATGCGCCCGCCGAGTTCTCTCGCAAGAGAGAGGACTCGAGGTGACCATTGGGCAACACTATCCGCATCGTATGCAGCAGTCTGACTGCGGTTTGACCGTGGTTGCGGTGCCGGATGCGCCGCTGATGACGCGCGAATGACCATTTTGTGTCACTGACGTGAAAAATTATCAACGTCGCCCGTGACTTCGTTCGCTTGATTGCGCGGATTGATTTGCTAACGTGCGTCCAGACGATGGACGCTCCGGCGCCCGTGCCGCGGCGGGCCGTCATCAGGAGTTGACTGCATATGCTGCCGACGATGAACAGACACTTCATGCTGGCGTCCGACTTCGATCAGACGCTGAGTTTCAACGATTCCGGCTTCGTGCTCGCCGAACTGCTCGGCGTCAGGGACTTCGAGGCGAAGGTCGCAGGGCTCGCGCGCAGCAATCTGGTCCAGCAGGGCGGAGAGCTCGCCTACTTGATCCGGCACGATCCGGACTTTCGCGGCGTCCGCCGCGAGCACCTGATCGAGGCCGGGCGGCGCGTACGGCTGAAGAATGCGCTGCCGGCGCTGGTCAGCGTGCTCGGCCAGGGGGTCGGTGCCGACCGGTTCTCGTTCTTCGTGGTGTCGGCGGCGCCGCGCGAAGTGGTGGTGTCGGCGCTCTCGGGAATCGTGCCGCCGGAACACATTCACGGCACCGAGTTCGAATACGACGCGGTCTCCGGAGAGGTCAGCAGCATCCGCCGCGTGGTCGCCGGTTACGGCAAGGTGGCTGTGCTCGATGAGCTCAGCCGCGAACACGATATCCACACGGATCGGATCATTTACGTCGGTGACGGCAGTTCCGACGTGCACGTCATGCTGCACGTCAACAACGGCGATGGCTTCACCATCGCGGTGTCGGAAAACCGGCAGCTCGCGCGCATCGCCCGTTGCACCGTACTCAGCGACAACGCCTGCAGCGTGCTGGTGCCGGTGTTCGATCAAGTGCTCGGGATGCGCACGGCGGACATCCGTCGGGTGCTCGAGGCGAACGGTCTGCGGCTCGAGGACTGGGAGAAGGCCCGCACGGATCGGGTGCTGCTGCGCGAGACGCCGGCGTCGCCGGCGGCGGCGTGAGCGCCGTGACGCTCGCGCCGAACGAGTTGCTCGGGTGGACCGCGACCGGCGTGTTCGTGGCCTCGTACTTCTTTTCCGCGCCGGCGGTGCTGCGCGGCCTGCAAATGGCGGGGGCCGCGCTGTGGATTCTTTATGGCGTCATGATTGGGGCCGCACCGGTCATCGTTGCAAATGTGCTGGTGTTCTCTGCAGCCGCCTGGACGCTCTTGCGGGCCCGTCTGCGTGCGACTGCGCCGAGAACGGCGCTGAACGCGGAACTCGCGCCCGAAGAGCTCGGGATCTGATGGGAGGGGTTGTCGGCCCGTCGTTACTGCAGCTCTGAGGGCATCGCCGTGGCTGCCTCGCGGGTCGGCAGACGGCTGCGGCGCAGCACGCCGAGATAGTAGGCGATGTAGTAGCCGATGAAGGCCCCCGAAACGGCCAGCGTCAGCGGGCTCTCGTGGAAGGTGGCCGGGCTGACCCCGGCGGAGGGGAGCGAGGCGACCTCTCTGAAGAACATGAGATCGTAGACGAGCCGGATGAGGAACAGCGCCGTGACCGTCAGGCCGAGGTACGTGTGCGGGACGTAGAAGCGGCCCTCGGCCGTCGCTTCGAATTGTGTATGGCGCAGTGCGAACAGCGACAGCAGCACGCCGCAGCCAGCGCCGGCGAGGACACCCGCGAGCGACCACGGCGCTCGAGCCGACATCGCGAGCAGCCCGATCCCGAACACCGCGAGAATGCCGATGCGCACGACCATCGGTCGCGGCCGCACGCGCTGGCGGCCAAAGGAGCGCCGTGTGCGCACGTAAATGCGCCAGAGCACGACCGCGACGATGAGTATCGGGATGATCATCTTTGAATGCATGGCGAGTTCACGTTCTCGGTGAGCGGAGGCGCGTCCCCCCGTGAGGGGAGCATACCCCTGTGCGCTGGGCGAATCAGCTGCCGTGACGGGCACGGCGGGTGAGTCGCGGCGCCCAGGCACACGGCCGCGCCGGTCGGTCCGTCAGCGTCGCCCGTTCTGGTGCGGGCGCCTGAGTAGCGCGACGTCCTTGGCCGGGATCTCGCACGACCAGCCGCGCGCACCGGCCAGATGCCGCAGTGTCTGTTCTCGATAAAAGACGACGTGTGTCGGATCGCGCCGGTAGTGCCACTGGGCAAAGCGCGCATCGTCGGTCTGGAAGCAGGTCATGACGGCGAGCCATCCGCCGGGGCGCACGCGGTCCATGAGCAGCGCGAAGGTCTGCGCAGGCCGGTGGAAGTGCTCGGCCGCTTCCGTGCAGGTCACGAAATCATAGTCGTGGCGCAGCGGTTCGGGATCCGGATTGAAGAACGGGTCGTACAGAGCCACCGTATGTCCCGCCTCGCGCAGCAGTGCAGCGAGCGCGGGCGCCGGGCCGCAGCCGTAGTCGAGCCCGCGGGCGCCGGGTGCGAGCCGGATCAGCAGCGGGCCGGCGAGCTTGTGCAGGAAGCGCCGATACCCCGGATCATCCACTGCGTTACGGTGCTTGCGATACTCGGCAAATTCGACGTCGCGGGCGGGGTGCTGGCGAGGATCGAGGAAGCGCGCTGCACACCGTGCGCATCGCCAATAGTCTCGCCCGTCGACCGACAGCATTGCCTCGGGCGAGGTGGCGAGACACACGGGACAGGCCTGCGGCGCCCCGGGAGCTGCCGGTCCGCCGCCCTCGTGCCCTAGGTTCACGCACGCGTCCTTGCGGACTGCCTGCGATTGAACCTAGTGAGGTACATTGCACGTCGTCCAGAAGGCGGTTGTGACGGGTCGGGCCGCGGCAGTTCGGCGGATGAGGGCTCGGTCTGCCGCCGGGGGCACACAGTGCACACGATGCGAGGCGTCGAGCTCCCGAGTTACTCCCACTCAATGGTCGCGGGCGGCTTGCCGCTCACGTCGTACACGACACGGGAAATCCCGTCCACCTCGTTCACGATGCGGCGGGAGACCAGGTCGAGAAACTCATACGGAAGCCGTGCCCAGTGCGCGGTCATGAAATCGATGGTCTCCACGGCGCGCAGCGCCACCACGAAATCGTAACGGCGTCCGTCGCCCATCACGCCCACGGAGCGCACCGGCAGAAACACCGCGAAGGCCT